>JAFNAU010000058.1 GCA_017860335.1 Bacteroidota bacterium | reverse complement strand
TCTTTCTGATAGCGCTTCAGATTAGCCCAGTCCTGAGCATTCAGACTGAAATAACCAAAAAAACATACAATTAGCAAAACTGATTTTAACATATGAATTCTCATAATCTTTTTAATCTATTTAATTCAATAATCTAAAAAAGCAAATTGTTGAATATCAAAAAATAGTATTGTAAAACACAATTTGCTCTACAGATTTTTATCATGATAAAGTTTATTATCTTTTATCACCCGTTAAAAAATCATTAATGCAGCAAACCATCAAAACTCCCCTTTAGGGGTTGGGGGCATATTTACAGCTTCAGCATTTCCATTGCCTTATCCAGCCCTTCGGGATTTTTACCTCCCGCGGTTGCAAAGAATGGCTGACCACCGCCGCCTCCCTGAATGTATTTGGCAGCTTCACGGGTAATGTTTACCGCGTTGTAGCCCTGCGCTACCAGGTCGTCGGAAAGCAGAACCGTAATCGATGGCTTACCTTCATACAGACTGGTGATGGCAACAAAAAGTTTTTCGTTCAACAAGTTGCGTATCTGGAATGAAAGTGTCTTAACCGCGTCAGCCGGAAGGTCGGTACGAAATCTGATTACTTTAATTTCCTGTTCGTCTTTTGCCTCAGCGATGAGCTTGTCACGCAGGGTGAGGATGCGTTCGTGCATGAAGTTGTCCACCTGTTTCTTCAGTTCGCTGTTTTCTTCAAGCGTTTTATGAATGGCCTTGTATAAGTCGGGAGCATTGTTGAAAAGTTCCCTGGCTGAATTTAATGTGTCCTGAACGTTGTTCATCAGTTCCTCCACCGCTTCGCCGGTGATAGCTTCGATACGTCGCACGCCGGCGGCAATGGAGCTTTCGGAGATGATGCGAACCATCCCTATATCGCCGGTAGCTTGTACATGAGTACCTCCGCAAAGTTCTACTGAACTGCCAAACCGGATGACACGAACTGTTTCACCATATTTTTCGCCGAAAAGAGCCATTGCTCCCATTGCCTGTGCTTCGGCAATCGGCGTATTTCTGCTTTCCTGCAACGGATAGTTCTCACGGATTTTACGGTTGGCAATTTTTTCTACAGCACGCAATTCTTCGGTCGTTAGTTTCTGAAAATGTGAAAAGTCGAAACGCAAACTTTCGGGACTTACAAAGGAACCTTTCTGCTCCACATGTTTGCCAAGAACTTCGCGAAGCGCTTCGTGAAGCAGGTGAGTGGCGGTATGGTTGCAAGCTGTGGCCTTGCGTTTTGCCACATCAATCCGGACAAAGCAGGGGGCGGTAACATCTTCGGGAAGTGAATTGGTGAGATGTACCGACAGGTTGTTTTCCTTCTTCGTATCGAAAATTTCAATTGTTTCATTGTTGACAGTCATTGTTCCCTTGTCGCCAACCTGTCCGCCCATCTCTGCATACAGCGGTGTCTCGGACAGTACGATCTGATAGAAAGTTTTGTTCTTCTGACTGACTTTCCGATAACGCAGGATGCTTGTTTCGGTTTCAGTCTTGTCATAACCTACAAACACGCTGTCGCCTTCGAGTACGGTAACCCAGTCGCCAGTTTCAACGGCTGCCGCATTACGCGCACGTTCCTTTTGCTTTTGCATCTCTGCATGAAATTCATCAATATTGACTGTAAAGCTGTTTTCACGAAGAATAAGTTCTGTCAAATCCAACGGAAACCCGAAGGTGTCGTAAAGAGTAAAGGCATCTATACCTGAAATCTCTTTTTTGTTTAATTTGGCAGCATCGTCCATTACTTTATCCAGAAGTTTTATTCCTGTCTCGAGTGTACGCAGGAATGCTTCCTCTTCTTCTTTCATGACTTTTTCAATCAGGCTTTTCTGAGCCGGGAGTTCCGGGTACGCGCTTCCCATCACATCGCACAAAACCGGCATTAATCTGTACATAAATGCCTGACGTTGTCCAAGGAACGTGTAGCCGTAGCGTACGGCGCGGCGTAAAATTCGACGGATTACATATCCTGCTTTCGCATTGGATGGCAGCTGACCGTCGGCAATGGAGAAGGCGATTGTACGTACATGGTCGGCCACAACGCGCATAGCGATGTCCGTTTTTTCCGATTCACCGTATTTAATCTGGCTGAGTTTGCCTATTTCTTCAATGATGGGCTGAAAAACATCGGTGTCATAGTTGGATATCTTACCCTGCATGGCCATACAAAGGCGCTCGAAACCCATGCCGGTATCAATTACCTTGGCCGGAAGTTCTTCGAGCGAACCATCAGCCTTGCGGTTGAACTGCATGAATACGTTGTTCCATATTTCAATTACCTGAGGATGGCTTTGGTTCACCAGACTAAGTCCGTCAACTTTGGCGCGCTCACTGTCGGGACGGATGTCTATATGTATTTCAGAGCAGGGTCCGCAGGGACCTGTGTCACCCATTTCCCAGAAATTATCTTTCTTGTTGCCGTTGATAATCCGATTAGCAGGCAAAAACTGCGACCATATTTCGGCAGCTTCGTTATCGCGTTCCAGCTTTTCGTATTCAGAGCCTTCGAATACCGTGACATATAAGCGGTTTTTGTCGAGTTTCAGTACTTCAGTGAGATATTCCCACGCCCAGGTGATGGCTTCTTTTTTGAAATAATCACCAAACGACCAGTTGCCGAGCATTTCGAACATGGTATGGTGGTACGTGTCGTGACCTACCTCTTCGAGATCGTTGTGCTTGCCGCTCACGCGCAGACATTTCTGCGAATCGGCTACACGTGAATACTTAATGGGGTCATTGCCGAGAATGATATTTTTGAATTGATTCATTCCCGCGTTGGTAAACATAAGCGTTGGATCATCTTTGATTACCATGGGAGCTGAAGGTACAATTTTATGTCCGTGACTTTCGAAAAAATCGAGGAATGACTGTCTGATCTCTTTTGATGTCATAGTATGGAATTGAATCTAATGATTTTCTTAAATTTATTCTGTGGCTATTTGTCTGTATTTCATTCGAATAACCAAGTCGTTAATATTTCTCAAATTAAGCTACAAAAGTACTTCAAAATTATTACTTTTGCACCATTATTCGTGTAAAAACATATTGATTTGACCCGAATAATTTAATCAATCAATCCGCGTCTTCCGGTATCATCTGCATTTCATCCCATTGTTTTATGGCCAAAAAGAAATTTTACTTCAATCCCGAAACACTTGACTATGAGGAAATTCAGATAAATCTGGCATATCGGTTAAAACGTATTCTGGTTCATGCCATGTCCGGTATTTTCCTGGGACTTTTGTTTTTCCTGCTTTTTGTATCTATTATCAAGTCGCCCGGAGAGAAAGAGGCGGCGCTTGCTAAAAGCCGCATGGAAGGTCAGTATAAAGCATTACAGGGTCAGATGTCTGATATACAGGGGGTACTTACCGACTTGCAGCAACGCGATGATAATTTGTATCGTGTTGTATTCCAGGCAGAGCCAATACCCTATGAAGTTCGGCGGACAGCCAGTATGGATGTTGATTACTACGACCAGTTGCTCCGGATGACCAATTCGCAGATTGTAGTTGAAACCACCAAAAAACTCAACGAACTCAAAAAACAATTGTATGTTCAGTCCAAATCGTACGATGAGATAGTGGTGCTGGCGCAAAACAAGGAAAAAATGCTTGAAGCTATTCCGGCTATCCAACCGGTTGCTAATAAGGATCTTACCCGTGTGGCGTCGGGTTATGGAATGCGCATGGACCCCATCTACCATTCACGGCGGTTTCATGCGGGTATGGATTTTACGGCACCTACCGGTACCGATATTTATGCTACCGGAAACGGAAGGGTTGCAAGTGCAGGCTGGCAGCAGGGTTACGGCAACTGCGTGGAAATTGATCACGGATTTGGATATGTCACGTTGTACGGGCACATGAGCAGTATTTCGGTGCGTGCGGGACAAGCCGTAAACAGAGGTGAGGTCATAGGACTTGTGGGAAACACCGGAAAATCAACCGGTCCGCATCTGCATTACGAAGTTCATTACAAAGGCGAAATCATGAATCCGCAGAACTATTACTTTCTGGATCTGACACCCGAAGAGTACGACAAAATGGTTCAGTTGAGCAACAATGCAGGACAAATGTTTGATTAGAAAAGACAAATAGATACAAGAGCCAAGACGAAAGACAAAAGAGTCAGGACATTTGAACTAATAACTCAATAACCAATAACCAGCAGCCATGACAAAAATTTCCGGACCAATTGGTATTTTCGATTCAGGATACGGAGGACTCACCATTCTTGAGCAGATCAGAAAAGAATTGCCCGAATATGATTATCTTTACCTGGGTGACAATGCACGAACTCCCTATGGAACCCGTTCTTTCGATGTGGTTTACAGGTTTACGCTGCAATGTGTCGAATACTTGTTCAGGCAGGGCTGTCAATTGGTTATTCTGGCCTGCAATACTGCTTCGGCAAAAGCGCTCAGGACTATCCAGCAAAACGATTTGAATAAGATTGATCCAACCCGCAGAGTGCTTGGTGTCATTCGCCCCACGGTGGAGGAAGTCGTGAAATTCACCAAAACGAAGCATATCGGGCTGCTTGCTACAAGTGGAACTGTTTTGTCCGATTCTTATCCGCTGGAAATTCATAAAATCGATCCTGATATCGTCGTCAGTTCTGAAGCCTGCCCGTTGTGGGTTCCTCTGATTGAGAATAATGAACACCTCAACGAAGGAGCCGATTATTTTGTAAAAAAATATGTCAGCGGTCTGATGAGTAAAGACAGTCAGATAGACAGCATTATTCTCGGCTGTACACATTATCCCTTATTGTCCGACAAAATTACGCGGGAACTTCCGCACGGGGTAAAAATAATCTCGCAGGGTGAGATAGTAGCCAGAAGTTTGTCAGATTACCTGCATCGTCATCCCGAAATGGAAGAAAAATGTTCACGCAATGCCACCTGCCGTTACCTGACTACTGAAAATCCAGGAAAATTTTCATCCTCAGCGTCCATATTTCTGGCAGAAGAAATCCGTGCCGAACATGTGGAAGTGTCAGAATGAAAGTATAAATATTTTTAATTCCACTTTAACATAATTTTTACAAGATTATGGTATTGATTAGAGAAATATTTCTTTAATCGCAGGATAATTTTGTATCTTTGTACGCTTAAATTTTTGAACAGGTGATGCTCTCTGAGCGTTCAGATATTCTGATAAACGAAAATAATTTTCAAACTAATAAAAATATATTGATATGTCTAAAGTAACTGTTGTAGGCGCCGGAAATGTGGGTGCCACTTGTGCAAATGTGCTTGCATTTAATGAAGTAGCCGATCAGGTTGTAATGCTTGATGTAAAAGAAGGCGTTTCTGAAGGAAAAGCCCTGGATATGATGCAGACTGCTCAACTGCTGGGCTTTGATTCTAACATCGTGGGCTGTACCAGTGATTATGCTCAGACAGCCGATTCTGATGTAGTTGTAATTACTTCTGGAATTCCCCGCAAACCGGGAATGACACGCGAAGAACTTATCGGTGTGAATGCCGGTATCGTAAAAAGCGTTGTTGATAATATCCTGAAATTTTCACCAAATGCTATCCTGGTTATTGTGAGCAATCCGATGGATACAATGACATACCTGACTCTGAAAGCTACAGGTCTTCCCAAAAACCGTATCATCGGAATGGGTGGTGCACTGGACAGCTCACGTTTCAAATGCTATTTAAGCAAAGCGCTGAATGCCAATGCTAATGAAGTGGATGGTATTGTAATCGGTGGTCACGGTGATACAACCATGATTCCGCTTACTCGTTTTGCTAACTATAAAGGTCGTCCTGTTGCTGACCTGCTCGATAAAGATGCTCTTGCAAAAGTTGTAGCCGACACAATGGTAGGTGGTGCAACACTTACAGCGTTGCTTGGAACTTCAGCCTGGTATGCTCCGGGAGCAGCTGCAGCATATGTTGTGGAAAGCATTGTTCACGATCAGAAAAAAATCGTTCCATGTTGTGTTTCACTTGAAGGTGAATACGAACAAAACGATATCTGTATTGGTGTACCGGTTGTACTTGGTAAAAACGGTGTTGAAGAAATCATTGATTATAAATTGAACGATGAAGAAAAAGCGCTGTTCGCAAAAAGTGCAGATGCAGTTCGTAAAACCAACGACGTATTGAAAGAACTGAATGTATTGTAATTCACCGTTCTTATAATTTATTAATCGCTGTAAGTATTCCTGCTTACAGCGATTTTTTTTATTCAAACCGGGAATATTCCGATTCCTTTATTTAATTTTGTTTTCAATCGGATTATACAATGATCATTCTGTCGCTGATAATAATATTTGGATATGCACTGCTGATTGCAAGTTTCATCAGAGGCTGGATATCTTTACCTGAATATAAGGTGACAGATGTTCGGAAAGGACCTCGTGTTACCATCATTGCACCCTGCAAAAACGAACTGAAGCATCTTTCAAATCTTCTCGGGGCTATAAAGGATCAGACTTACCGTGAGTTTGAGCTTATACTGATCGATGATGGTTCCACCGACGGCAGTTGGGAGTTTGCAAGTCAGTTTGCTTCAGGCTTTCCGGAATTAAAACAGATACGGAATGAAGGTACAGGGAAGAAAAACGCCATCAAAACTGCCGTTTTAAAATCTGAAAATGAATTAATAGTTACTCTGGATGCCGATTGCATTCCACCTTCCGGGTGGCTCAATGCGATTGTACAGTTTTATCAGGAAAAAACCTCCGATCTGATAATTTGTCCGGTAAATATGAATTCCGACGGAAGTTTTTTTCAGGAATTTCAGCAGTTTGAATTTGTCAGTCTGATAGCCAGTGGCGCCGGTGCGGCTGCGATAAATATGCCAATATTGTGTAACGGTGCAAATCTGGCCTTTCGGCGTGAGGTGTGGCTGAGGAATATGGATCGGCTGCATTTCGAAGTGCCGGGTGGCGATGATATTTTCCTGCTGCAAAGTGTGAAAAAACGGAAGGGAATAATTCGTTTCCTGAAATCACGGGAAGCAACCGTGATAACACAGTCTTCGGATAGTCTGAAATCATTTATCAATCAGCGGCGGCGGTGGGCTTCCAAAAAGAGTGCCTATGCCGACTGGCAACTCACCTTAACGGCACTTGTGATATTTATGGCCTGTTTTATTATATTGTTCAATCTGTTTATCGCGGTCATGCATCCTCAGTACCTGTTGTTAGCTTGTGTACTTTTTCTATTCAAACTGTTGACTGATATTTCAATGTTCCATGTAGTTGGGGAATTCTTTGGATTGAAAAGAGTGGTTGTCAATGCTTTCCTGTTTTCGTTGATTTATCCGTTTTATATTGTCTTCACGGCACTAATTTCTTTATTTAATCATAAAAAAGGGTGGTGAATATTTACCGTGAAATGTAAAGAATATCGCCTTCGAGGTGAGTAGAGTATCGTTTTAGGTTCCACCGCGAGGGTCCCGATTCCACCAAACCTGTTCCGGTGAGCAGCTGGAAAACTGTGCCGCATGATTTACAAACAGCCTGTCCCTGATCGTTTGGATATACCCTTATTAACGGATTCACTTCATTGGGACAGCAAAGATCAAATGCACAGTAGTTCATCTCAGTTCCATTTACAAAAGTGTAAACCAGAATGCCTCCATAACCCACTCTGTCGGTAGGATGCCCGTTACGCGGATGAGTAAACACGAGCGTATCGTTGAGCGAATTACGGAAAGTAGGATAGGAGGTAGCCAGATTAAGTTCCATATAAACAGAAGCTTCCGGAATCCGGCGCTGATCCTCATTCTCACAACTGCTCAGTATCAGACACACGGCAGCCAGCCGTAACGACAAGATTATGTGTAGAAATCTTTTCAACTGTATAATATTATTGTTTGTTTATGACTTTATATCGTATTTTACTTAAAAACGCAATTGTCTTCCGTTTCGTATTCTGTTATATGTCTTTATTTATCATGAAAATTGTGTAGGCAATAAAAATGGTAAGCAAAACAATTCCTTCCCAGCGATCGATTTTCATTTTTTTACTGGTGAACATAAAAATGGTAAGTAGTAACGTCCCTCCGAGAAGTAACAATAATTCAGCATTGAAATTAGTATTAAACGCTATGGGGTGAATGATACCACTGACTGAAAGTATAAACAGGATGTTGAATATATTCGATCCGATTACATTGCCGATGGCAATATCGCTGTTGCGTTTCGAGGCTGCAACAACGGATGTCACCAGTTCAGGCAGTGATGTGCCTGCTGCAACTATGGTGAGTGCTATGATTTTTTCCGAAATGCCAAAATCCTGGGCAATAGCTATGGCGCTGTTCACAACAAGTCGTCCGCCTGCTATTAATGAAGCAAGTCCCGCAATTATCAGTCCCCAGATTTTGACCGTTGACAATTTCTTAATATCTCCCGGCTCTTGTACCGGGATATCATCCTTGTTTGTCTGCCGGAAGGTAAAATACAGAAATACCAGAAAAAGTGCGAAAAGTATTGCTGCATCCCATCTTGACAGGAGATTTTCCTTTTGTCCGAGGATTGCATTTGAAAGAAGCATCACGAGTAAAGCGACAATAAAAGAAATGGGGATTTCTTTACGTACCATGCTGCTTTTCACCGATATGGGAAAAATGATCGCTACAATGCCCAGAATGAAGAAAAGATTGATATTGTTGCTGCCAACAATATTTCCATAGACGATATCAGAATGTTTGTCAAATGACGCAATAATATTGACTACCATTTCCGGAGCCGAAGTACCAAATGCTACAATGGTAAGACCGATGACAAGATCTGAAATATTGTGTTTTTTTGCAAGCGCAGATGAACCGTCAACGAGCCAGTCGGCTCCTTTGATAAGTAAAGTAAAACCCAGAATAATTAATATAACATCAAGTATCATGTTGTTTGTTTAAATTCAACACTATTTTCCGCTGTTTCTTTCCCAGAAAACATTGTCGGTATAACCCTGAATGGAGGGTGAATGTTCAGCCATCATTAATCTTTT
Source organism: Bacteroidota bacterium (assembly GCA_017860335.1). Lineage (GTDB taxonomy): Bacteria > Bacteroidota > Bacteroidia > Bacteroidales > Paludibacteraceae > UPXZ01. The sequence goes on along the minus strand of JAFNAU010000058.1, from coordinate 432 downwards.
TTCGGCCCAGAGCGCATATTCCGCGTTCATTTCGATACCAATATATTTTCTTCCCAGTTTTTTAGCTACAACAGAGGTGGTTCCTGATCCCAGAAAAGGATCTAATACGACACCACCCGGAGGACAGCTTGCCAGCATGAGTTTGGCTATCAGTTTTTCGGGTTTTTGGGTGGGGTGATCAGTGTTTTCGGGCATTGACCAGTATGGAACGCTGATATCGTCCCAGAAATTGGAGGGACCTGTCAGCCGGAACTTACCTTCGTCTGTTTCTTCCCAGTCTTTCGGAATTCCGTTTTCTTTATAGGGTGCCAACACGCGGCGTTTGATTTTTACGGCATCCACGTTGAAATAATAATCTTTTGGATTTTTTACTCCGAACCAGATATCCTCCATGCCATTTTTCCAGTTGTGCGAAGCACTTCGTCCTTTTTC
>JAFNAU010000057.1 GCA_017860335.1 Bacteroidota bacterium | reverse complement strand
GGACAAATATTTTCCGGAATATTCATTATTTAGTAACTTGCACGTTTGAACTGATCGGTAAATTAAAAACAGACAACAATGAAACAACTGGAAAAGGTAATTTGGGGCGTGATAGGAGCAGGAAATGTTTGTGAAGTAAAAAGTGTTCCGGGCATGTATAAAACGGAGCATTCTGAAGTGAAAATGATTATGCGCCGGACAGCAGACAAAGCGGCAGATTTTGCACACCGTCACGGCATCAGTCAATGGACTACCGAGGTGGATGAGATACTTAATGACCCCGATATTAATATTATCTATATTTCCACACCGCCCGATTCGCACTGCGAACTGACACTACGGGTTGCAGCTGCCGGTAAGGCTGTTTACGTGGAAAAACCCATGGCAAATTCGTACGAGGAGTGTGTCAGCATGATAGAAGCATGTAAGTCAGCGGATGTTCCGTTGTTTGTGGCTTACTACCGTCGGGCGTTGCCGGGATTTAATAAGTTGCGGGAGATTATTGCTGCCGGACGAATAGGTGAAATCCGGTTTGTGGAAATAGAGATGTGGCGGACACCGCGTTCGTACGATATAAATACCGAAGGGAACTGGCGCGTTTTGCCTGAAATATCCGGTGGCGGTCATTTTCACGATCTGGCCGCGCATCAGCTGGACTATCTCGATTCTGTATTTGGACCGGTTGTTAAGTCTTTTGGTGTTACTGTCAATCAGGCCGGAATGTATCCTGCCGATGATATTGTTTCGGCATCCATGTTGTTCGAAAGTGGTGTCGTCGGTTCGGGAATCTGGTGCTTCACCACAGATAAGGCTTCGGAAAAGGAGACCATCACCATTGTCGGGTCAGAGGGTCACCTGGTGTTCAATACCTTTGGCAGTCCGATGAAAATACAAATTACTACTGCCGATGGGATAGAAACAGTGGAAGTTCCTCATCCGGAACATATTCAGCAACCCCTGATTCAGACCATAGTCAATCAGCTGCGGGGTGTGGGCGTATGTCCGAGTACCGGCGAAAGCGGTATCAGAACGACGAAAGTAATGACTGAAATAACCCGAAAAAACAGACAGTAAGTATTGCTGTCATTTATTGAGCACATTCCAGAAACTTTTCGGAAGAAAGATGTTGTTGCAGCCTGTTGCCTGAGTAAACAGGGGAGCAATTTCCTCGTCGGTAAATCCGGCAATACCACACCCGACGCGTGTTACCAGAAAGGTAAGGTGAGGGTGGCTGGCAGCAAAAGCAATGAAATCATCCACATAGGGCCTGATTTGATCAACTCCTCCGTGCATGGTTGGTATGGCATACGATTTTCCATGAAAGCCTGTGCCCTGTCCCCACTCAGCACCGAATTTTTCATAAGCGATACGGGCTGCGCCTCCATAGTGAAGGCCGTCCAGGTTACTTCCGAAGACAAATACCTCATGTCGCCGCAATTCGGTGATTGCATCGGGCGATATGCGATGGTTTAATAAGTGTGTTATCATACGCGTTGGTATTAGTTGTTATCTACAAATATAAGCAAACATATATAAAAAAACGAAGATTCTGCAAAAAGCAAAATCTTCGTTTGTAATTTTGTATATGAAGACTGTTAAAGGCTTTCTCCGAAGTCCTCCTTGAATTTAGCCACAAGTTTTTCAGGCCAGTCGTTGACAGGTTCCAGTCCGCCCATGAAGAAGCGAAGTACCGGCGGTTCATATACGAATTTCAGCCCGCCGATAAGGTGTCTGTTGTCGTAAAGCCAGGTAACGCGGTCTTCAACGTATTTGACCTGCGACAGGGTGAATACTCTTCGTGGCATAGCCAACCGCAACAGCTCCATGTCAGCATAGGTTTCGTTGCCGTACTCATCGCGCTGGTTGGAGATGGAACCGCGTTCCATGCCGCGAATTCCGGAAATAAGGAACAGGGCAGCTGCCAGACAGCCGGCAGGGTATTGTGTTTGAGGGATGTGAGCGCAAATCTGCATGGCATCCAGGTGAACACCCAGTACCCCGGCAGGTTTGATTACGGGGATATTCTTTTTATCAAGTTGTTCCACCAGATACTTGATGAAAGATGGGCTTTGGCTGATAACAGTTTCGTCCAGTGTTTCATACAAGCCTACTGCCATTGCTTCTACCTCGCGGATTGACATTCCTCCGTAGGTAAGAAATCCTTCGTAAAGCGGAATAAATGCTTCGAGTTCCTTGAAAATCTCCAGGCTGTCGGTACAGATACCGCCACCTCTCGAAGAGCTGAGTTTGCGGGCTGAGAAATAGCAGATATCAGCCAGGCCGGTCATGGTTTTGATGACTGTTTCCATGTTGGAGTTTTTGAACTCTTCCTCTCGCTGCAATACAAGGAAGGCATTTTCACCCAATAGGCTACAGTCAAGTATTAAGCGGATTTTATATTTATCGGCAATCGCGCGCACATCTCTCAGGTTTTGCACCGAGAAAGGTTGTCCGCCAATCAGATTGGTGGATGCTTCCATGCGGATAAATGGTATGTTTTTGGGTCCGTGGTAGTTGATGGTTTCCTCCAGTTTCTCAATATTCATATTTCCCTTGAAAGGATGATCGGAGTTGATCACGTATGCTTCATTATACAACAATTCGGCTATATTACCACCTTTGTCGGTGATATGAGCCATAGCTGTGGTAAAGTGGTAATTCATGGGTACCAGACTTCCTTTGTGAACATAAGCCACGGAAAGAATGTTCTCGGCAGCACGTCCCTGGTGAACGGGAAGCAGGTATTTTTTATCCAATACGTCTTCCACTGCTTTTTGCAGGCGTTCAAAACTTTGTGAACCAGCATAAGCGTCATCGGCGCGCATCATGGCTGACAGCTGGTTGTCGCTCATGGCATTGGTTCCGCTGTCAGTAAGCATATCGAGAAATACATCTCTGGTGCTAAGTCTGAAAGTGTTGAAGCCTCCTTCAAAAAGGGCTTGCAGACGGCGTTCGATAGGTACGAGATTTAATTTTTGTACGATACGTACTTTGTGTAGTTCCAACGGAATATTTTCTCCGCTGTAGAATTTAATTTCTTGCATGTTTTTTTGACTTTTTGTCAGTATTATAATAGTTAATTTATTGAATTCTATAATTTATATAAAACCCGTGGCAATAATAAGCTTTTATTGGTGTCTGTTTGCTATTTATAAGAAAAACAGCCGGTTTGCTTCCAAAATGTATTTATGGAGACACAAAGATACAAAATTATTCATTTATCCGGATAATTTTGCGTTAAATTGTAATATATGAGAAGGAAATTCTTACATCGGGTCAACGTCGATGCTGATGCGGACGGCTTTGTATGGATTTTGGCTCAGCAGGGCAGAGGTGATTTCACCGAGGATTTGTTTTGCCTTTTCTGCTGATGCTGAGGTTTCTATTTTCAGCAGAATTTGTTTGATATACATGTTCTGTATTCGTGACACGGGCGGAATGGTTGGTCCAAGTACACGGGTGCCGAATACCTTCCTCATATTCACTCCGAACTCTTCGGCTGCGTGGTTGAGTGTCGAGCTATCGCGGTGGCGAAGGGTGATTTCTATCAGCCGGAAGTAGGGTGGGTAACTGAATTGTCTGCGTTCATCACACTGCGTGTTGAACATGGCGGTGTAATCATTCCGGAGTACCTGCCCGATAACAGGATGATCCGGATTGGAAGTCTGGAGCACTACAGTTCCCCGCTTGTTTTTACGGCCTGCTCTGCCGCTCACCTGCGCCATGAGCTGGTAGGCGCGTTCGTGTGCTCTGAAATCCGGGAAATTGAGCAGGTTGTCGGCATTCAGTATGCCCACAAGGCTGACCCGTTCGAAGTCCAGTCCTTTGGTAACCATCTGTGTGCCTACCAGAATATCTACTTTTCCGAGTTCAAAGTCCGAAATGATTTTGTCGTATCCTTTCTTGCTTCGGGTTGTGTCCAGATCCATGCGGGCTACCTTTGCTCCCGGGAAAGCTTCTTCAATTTCCTGTTCGATTTTCTCGGTTCCGAAACCTTTATCCTCCAGACAGGGACTTTTACATACCGGGCAAACCGAAGGGATGTTTTCGGTATAGCCGCAATAATGGCAGGTAAGCTTGTTGCTGAATTTGTGTACTGTTAGGCTGACGTCGCAGTTTTTACATTTCGGTACATATGCGCACCCTTTGCATTCCAGAAAGGGAGCATATCCGCGTCGGTTCTGAAAAAGTATTATCTGTTCCTTATTGTTCAGTGCTTTGGTTATTCTATCCGAAAGCAGAGGGGTAAGGTGACCTTCCATCTCCTTTTTACGGTAAGCTTCTTTCGTGTCGGCTATCAGGATGTCGGGCAGTTCAATTTCCTGATAACGCTGGTTGAGAGCCACGTAACCATATTTTCCGTTTTGTGAGTTGAAGTAGGATTCTATGGCAGGTGTAGCTGTTCCGAGCAGAGTTTTCGCTCCATGCATCGAGGCTAGTACAATGGCAGCGTTGCGGGCATTGTAGCGGGGTGCCGGGTCGTACTGCTTGTAGCTATTTTCGTGCTCTTCGTCCACAATGACCAGTCCCAGTTGCCTGAAAGGCAGAAAAACCGACGAACGTACACCGATAACGATATCGTAGGTTTTGTTTTGCAACACATTATTCCAGATTTCCACCCGTTCGGCATCCGAAAACTTCGAATGATACACACCCAGGCGTTTGCCGAAAATACGTTTTAACCTGCTTGTAAGCTGGGTGGTGAGGGCTATCTCCGGAACAAGGTAGAGAACCTGTTTGCCGGATGCTATCACTTTGTCGATCAGATGAATGTATATCTCTGTTTTGCCGCTTGATGTTATTCCATGCAGCAGCACGACCTGTTTCTCAGTAAATTGCCGGTTAATGTTATTCATGGCTTCCTGCTGAAATTCATTGAGAGGATATTTCTCTTCGGTGTTGACATCCGAATAATTCAGCCTGCCGGTTTCTTTGCTGTAAACTTCAAACACTCCGCGCTCAATCAGTCCGTTGATGTTAGCAGGTGTAGCGTTGGTTTTTTCCTGAAGTTCCTTTCTGGAAACTTCCCGGATATTTGTTTTTGAAAGACATCTGGACAACTCAATGTACGTCATCAGCACCTCCAGTTGCTTCTTTGCCCGGGTCAGTTTGTCAAAGATATCCCGCAGGTTATTTTCATCGGAAGCATAAGCGCTGAGTTTGATATAACTTTCTGTTTTAGGCTTGAATTTTTCGGTTAGTTCTTCGCTGACTTCTACAGCGCCCTTTTCCATCAGCGTTTTAAGAAGAGGCAGCGTGTCGCGCATCCCGGTCAGCTTATTGAGGTCCGAAACGCTCTGAATTTTTCCGTCGGAGAGGGCGTCTAGCAATTTGTACTCCTTTTCAGTAAGCGGAGATTCGGACTCGTAATCAGGATTGACGCGTACCTGTGTTTCACTTTCTAGTTTCAGACCCGCGGGAACTGCAGCCTGATAGACATCCCCGATGGCTGACTGGTAATAGTTGCTCATCCAATCCCAGAATTTTAACTGGGGATAACGGAGTACAGGCTCATTGTCCAGTGTACAAATAATTTCTTTGGCTTCATACAGGGTTGGTGAGTTGCTGTGAATCAGACAGACAATGGCAGTGTACATCTTTTTCTTTCCGAAGGGTACTACCACACGCATCCCTATCTGTACGGTATCGGTCAATGCTTCGGGTACGGCATAGGTGAAGGTTGGCGACAGCGGGAGAGGCACTATGACATCAACATATTTCATACGATAGTTATTTTTTTAATGGTCGTATGGAGCCCGTCCCGAAAAATCGTATCCCGTTTCATGCTTTCAGTGGATTTTTGCTGCAACTGTTCAGATGATCGTTGATCATGCCCGCAGCCTGCATAAACGCGTAACAGATTGTAGAACCTACGAACTTAAATCCCCGTTTCTGCAAATCCTTGCTCATGGCATCCGATTCGGGTGAACGGGCAGGGATATCAGAGATCACATCGCAGTGATGATGGATGGTTGTTTCGCCTGTAAACAGCCAGATATAGGCATCAAATGAACCAAATTCCTGCTGAACGGTGATAAATTGTCGCGCGTTGGTGATTGTTGCCCGGATCTTTGCTTGGTTGCGGATGATTGAAGCATCCTGCATTAACTCCTGTACTTTTTGTTCGTCGTATTGTGCTATTTTTTTTGCTTCAAAATTATCAAAAGCCCGTCGGAAGCCTTCACGTTTATACAATATTGTTTTCCAGCTCAGTCCGGCCTGGAAAGCGTCAAGCACCATGAATTCAAACAACTTACGGTCGTCATGTAAGGGGACGCCCCATTCCATGTCGTGATACTCCTTCATCAGCGGGTCGCCCGGGCTCCACCAGCAGTCAGATATTTCGTTATTTTTTTCTACATTTGCCATCACATATTGCTTCTTTTTGCAAAAATACAAATTAAGATTGAATTTCATATTTTAGTCTGTAATTACCGAATATATTTTTGCTGAATGTGACGATAAATAAAATATATTACTGTTTAAACACCGGAAATGGACCCGATAAAAATTATCGAAAAATATTACGATAAGAATTCTAATCTGTACAACATACTGGTCAGACACAGTATAAAAGTCTGTGATAAAGCCCTGATGATTGCCGACAAGCATCCCGAGCTGCATGTTGACCGCAAGTTTATAAAGGAAGCTTCGATGCTACACGACATTGGAATTTTTAAAACAAATGCCCCGGATATTGAATGTTATGGTTCGCATGAATACATTGAACACGGTTATCTGGGATCGGAAATTGTTTTTAATGAAGGATATCCACGGCACGCGCTGGTTTGTGAACGCCATACCGGTATGGGGCTAACCCTGGAGTGGATCATACAAAGCAACCTACCGGTTCCGCACCGGGACATGATGCCTGTTAGTGTTGAAGAGCAGATTATATGCTATGCCGATAAGTTTTATTCCAAAACAAAATTTGACAAAGAGCAAAGCATTGAAAAGATATTGAGCAAGTTATCGAAATATGACGAAAATCAGGCTCGGAAATTTATACAATGGAACGAAAGGTTTGGGTAGATGATAATAAGGTATATGGCTAAATAGTTAAAATTAACTTAAATAAGCGTAAATGAGGGTCTTTTTGTTGTTCGTTTATTGAAAATTATGTTTTATAACATATTATTTATTATTTTTGTCCCGTAAATTAAATCCGAATTATAAAAAAACTACAATTATGTTTACAGAAAAAATTGGAACAAACGCAGGTCTGGTATGGGCTGCTTTAGAAAATGGCGAATTGAATGTTAAGGCAGTTAAGAAAGCCACCAAACTCACAGAAAAAGACTTGAATTTGGCATTTGGCTGGTTGGCCCGCGAAGGTAAAGTCGCTTTCAGAGAAGAGGAAGCCGAAGTGTTTATCGCGTTAGTGTAAGAAATTGATACTCTACAAAATAAAAGCGAGAAAATCTGATTTTCCCGCTTTTATTGTATTATAAACAAAGTATTCTTATTCGCAGTTTACTTTCTGTTTTTAATTTCCTCAACCGATTTTACTCTCAGACCCGGATTTTCTTTGGCTATCTTGCGCTGGAATTCAGTTGGATAGCCGGCACGTATAATTCCGGGAGGTATGGCGTGTTCGTTCTGCAGAAACTTTCCGTTTCCTTCTTTTTTGATATTTCCATCCATGTATTTTACAAGCAGATATTCTCCTAACTTTTTCCATTCGGCTGTTGTCTTTTCGGCAGCCTGGTTGCTGTAATCAGTCAGGTATTTCCGTCCTGCGGTTTCTCCGAGTGCCAGGGCTTTGGCATCTACGGCCGGGGTCATTTGCTGAAATCCGTTTTCAAGTTCTGACTGCAATTTCCTGATGTCGTTCATCAGATAAGAATATTTTCCGTATGCAAAATTAGCTACCGCGTTGAATGTCCAGAAAGCAGAGGTAGGAGAGTATTGCAGCAGGCTACCGTTCTTTTCGTCGAAACATTGCGGAACTTTGTTGGTACAGCAATACACAGGAACATAAACGTTGCTGGCGGCATCGTCCACTCCAAACCACAGAATTCCTCCCGTATAATCGGGCAGCCAGCCGCGCATCTGAGCTACGAAAGTAAAGCCGGTCTGTTGGGTGGCAATCGGACGTTCGTGCATATATTCCACACTGTCAACCGTAAAAGTCAGCGGACTGTGGCGGAGCGTGCTTCCGAAAGGACCTGCGGCGCAACCTTTGGTCATATCCAGTTCAGTTCCTTCGTAATGATCGCGCATAAAACTCTTCATGTCTTCCGCGCTGAGCTTGCGGTCAGGCTTGATCCAGAGAGGCATTCTTTCTTTTGTTTCACCTTTCACATAGCTGATGTATTTGTCCATATCAGGTTTCACCTTGCGGAAGAAAGACCATACACGCGATTCGCATATGCGCAGCGCTGAATAATCGAGGGGCGCATAAGTATCGGAGAAACTGAATTCTTCATCCTTTCCGGTGAAATATCCCTTTTCGCGGGCAAAGGATACCACATCTTTTGAATACATGCAGTTGTTTTTATCCTTAAATGGAATAGTGGTGATGCGCGCCTGATTGGCATGTGCCGATACACAGTCGTCGGGGATACGCAGGGCAACCCACACTGCTCCTTTTCTGCCGGAGCCTTTGCCGATCATTTCCATGATCCAGACTTCATTGGGGTCGGCTATTGAGAATGATTCGCCGGAACTGTAGTAGCCGTATTCTGCAGCCAGGTCAGTCATGACTTTAATTGCTTCACGGGCAGTGCGCGACCGCTGCAGAGCAATATATATCAGACTTCCGTAATCCATTACTGCCGTTGTATCAATCAGTTCTTCGCGTCCGCCATAGGTCGTCTCTCCGATACTCACCTGGTGCTCGTTCATGTTACCGATAACTGAATAGGTTTGTTCGGCCTGTTTAATTTTACCCAGGTATTTGCCGGTATCCCACTCATTTATATCAAGCATGGTTCCTTTGGGGTAAGTGGCTGCGGGATAATGATACAGCGCGCCGAACAGGAAATAGGAGTCCGCCGAATAGGAAATAAAAGTTGATCCATCTGTCGACGCGGATTTGCCGACAAGAAAATTGGTGCAAGGATGCACGCTAAAAGAAATCAGAATGACTGACAATGCTGTCAGAAGATATTTTTTGATCATAGAGTATATTGTTTTTACAGTTATCTGTCATATGTATAAGATGAATTTTATCGAATGTTTTCATCGGAGAGCAAAAATAGTATATTATTTCAATGTTAAAAAATATTCGAACCCGAATTGATGTTAAATAAATTCACTTCAGTACGATACGATGAAAATTCAATTAGTAAATAAAAATCACTTATATTGTCTACCGACCAAAGTTGACATTTATGAGTCATTTAACCAGAGAACAAAGATATACTATTTGCACAATGTTGCAAAGTGGCTATCCACAAAGTGCGATTGCCCTTGTTATAAATAAAGATAAATCAGTTGTCAGCCGCGAAATCCGCCGCAATGCAGATGCCCGATCTGGCCTGTACAGAGATGATTTAGCGCATCGTAAATACCTGAAGCGTCAGGCATACAAGTCTAAACCCAGGGCCTTCACACCTGAAGTTGCGGATTATGTGCGAGAGAAATTACGTCTCAAATACAGTCCGGAACAAATTGCAGGTGCTGCCAAAACAAATGGAGATAACTGTGTGTCACACGAACGCATCTATCAGTTTATATGGAAAGACAAGCGTCAAAAAGGAACGCTTTATCTTGACCTGAGAAACCGGGGACGTCGCTACAAGAAGCGAAGTGTGATTTATGACAATCGGGGAACAATCCCCGATCGCACAGATATATCTCTAAGACCGCCTGAAGTTGATCTGCGTGAACGTTTTGGAGATTTGGAAATTGACCTGATTATAGGTAAAAATCACAAAAACGCTATCTTAACCATCAATGACAGAGCCACCGGTTTGGCTAAACTCCGTAAATTGAAAGGCAAGGATGCTGAACAACTTGCAGTGGCTACTATTAATTGCTTAAAAGATTGGAAACCATTCCTTCACACAATTACATCTGATAATGGAAAGGAATTCTCTTCCCATCAAAAGATAGCCACAGAACTAAAAATTGACTTCTTTTTTGCCAAACCTTTTGCAAGCTGGCAAAGAGGATCCAATGAAAACTATAATCGTCTGGTTAGACAATATATTCCAAAAAAGGTTGACTTCGATTATATTACACATGAATATGTTCAATATGTGGAACAACAGTTAAACAACAGACCAAGAAAAAGATTTGGATATTTGTCTCCAAATCAGATAGTTTCGAGACTGTGGAATACATTCGAAAAAA
>JAFNAU010000233.1 GCA_017860335.1 Bacteroidota bacterium | reverse complement strand
GTGTTGAAAGGACAAGACTTACAATCTGTATTCATACGGCAAATATAACAGATGTGATTTGAATCACAAAATAATGTATGCATTAACACACAACAAAAACGAAAAGTGATATTACATTAATATAAATTTGCAGAAATAAATCTCTAATTAATTTCTCAACAAACAATTATAAAAAAATGGAAAATACCAATGAGGCAACTGTAGCACAGCTACAGATTCAGCTTGAAGCGCTGCAGAAAAAAGTAAACAGACTGGAAAACAATTTTTCTCCTTCTGGGCGCTGGCTGCTTTACGCGATCCGAAGAAAAATCCCAAAGGCAAGGATTTTATTTCAAAAATGTTTGGAATGATGCTGCCGAAAAGCAGAAATAACCTGAAGCTTTCCAACTTGAACATGGCCGGGATGGGTCCGGTAATGATTAAGTCTCTGATGAAAAAGAAAAACGTGATGTCGCTGGATGAAATGTTTCGTCAGGCAGCCGAACTGGGCATCGAAATTACCGTTTGCGAAATGTCAATGGATCTGATGGGCTTCAAAAAGGAAGAAATCATTGATTATCCACACCTGCGATATGCGGGAGCTACCACATTTGTTGCCGATGCAGGAGAAAGTGCCATGCAACTGTTTATATAGACATTAGAGAATCAAAAACCAATAATCAAGAGTCAGGATTCAAGATTCTGAAGCCAGAATGTGGCTATTTATAATTTTCAAATTTTCAAATCAATAAATTTTCAAATCAATAGAATTATGACAACAGAAGAATTAAAAAACTTAGTAGTAGCAAAGTCAGTAGATGCACGCGGAACAGCATGCCCGGGACCACTTCTCGAAGCTAAAAAAGCTATCGGATTGATAAAAACTGACGATGTAATGGAAGTACTGTCAGCGGATGAAGGAACAAGAGTGGATATACCAAAATGGTGTAATAAGCAGGGACATGAATATCTCGGATCTGTGGAAGAAAACGGATATTTCAAGATTTATTTGAAAAAACAATAAGATGAAAATGAACTCCCAACCGGTTGGAGAGTATCGAATCTTCAAAGGTTGGGAGTTTTTACTGTGCATTTTTTTCAGCGAATTTTTTTTCTGAATTTCCGTAACTCAGAAACTTAAACAATATTATGGCTATTGCTACAAAAAAAACAGCGAAAATACTGGTTTTCTCCACCGAGAAGATTTCAGACCCGGCTATCGACATGGCCGGATTGATGAAACTGCATTATCCACCGACAGTTTATACCATTACTGTGCCCTGTTCAAGCGGCATAAAATCAAAATGGATTTTATATGCCTACGAAAAAGGGTTTGACGGCGTATTTATTGCTGCCGACGGGAGCGATTGCGTGTATGGCGAAAGCTGTACCGAGAAAACCGGCAGGATAGTGACAAAAACACATGAACTGATGAAATCAAAAGAAATAGAACCGGCGCGTCTACGAATGGCGGCTATCTGCTCGGTGTGCAGCGAATCTTTTGTGAAGCAAATCAGAAGTTTCAACGATTATTTAATTAAAACATTACACTCAGAATCGTGAACCAGGAGAAGAAAAACATAACGTATGACGCATTAGTCATCGGAGCGGGGATTGCCGGCGGCGAAGCCGCTCTCAACCTTGCCAATACAGGTTTTAAAGTCTTGCTCGTGGATAAGGACGACAGCATCGGAGGGAAGATGATCCTGTTGAGCAAAGTATTTCCCACCCTCGACTGTGCCGCCTGTATCACCACACCCAAAGTTTCGGAAATATCCAGACATCCGAACATTACCATCTTCACAGGAAGCAAAGTTGATAATATACGAAGGGTAAACGAAAACGAATTTACGGCAACGGTCTATAAAAAACCACGCTACGTACACGTGGAAGACTGCACGGCTTGCCAGAAATGTGAACAGGCGTGCCCCGTAAGTGTCAGCGACCAGTATCAGTTCGGACTGGTGGGACGTAAGGCTGCCTACATTCCGTTCAGCATCTGTAACCCGAAAGCTGCCGTCATCGATATCGAAAACTGCACACTCTGCGGCGCCTGCGAAAAAGCATGTCCTACCGATTGCATCGATTTCACCATGGAAGAAGAACAATTCGACCTGCATGTACGCACCGTTGTTCTCGCCACAGGTTTCAACCTCTTTGATCCGTTGAAGATGCCGCGTTACGGGTTTGGAACCTACAAAAATGTTCTTACCTCCATGCAGATGGAACGCCAGATAGCACCTACGCGTCCGTTCCACACCATTCTGCGTCCCGGTGACGGAAAAATGCCCGACAAAATAGCTTACGTGCTCTGTACAGGTTCACGCGATGCTTCGGTCGGTAATCCCATCTGTTCACAGATATGCTGCATGTACTCAATCAAGCAGGCACAGCTCCTGATGGGCGCATTGCCAATGGCCGATATCACTATCTATTATCTCAATATCCGCTCATTCGGAAAAGGTTTTGAAGAATTCTACGAACAGGCCAAAGGAATGGGTGTGAATTTTGTAAAAGGGAAGATTGGTAAAATCACCGAAAAAGAAAACGGTAACCTCTTGCTTCGCTACGAGGACATCAATGCCGGAAAACTGAAAGTTGCCGAGCACGACATGGTGGTGCTTTCTGTGGGCGCTTTACCCAATACAGAAGCAAAAGGCATGTTTGCCGACGATTTGAAACTCGACAAGTTCAGCTTCGTGGGACAGCCTGACCTGATGGCCTCACCGGCTCAGACAAGCATCGAAGGTGTGTTTGTTGCCGGGACAGCATCAGCGCCGATGGACATTCCCGATGCCATACTGTCGGCAGGATCAGCATCATCTGAAGCAATCAGTTATTTAATGAAAAGCACCCCAACTTCCTGACACGGGAGGTTTTAAGATAAATTGAATTTAAGAAATATCAAAAATTAATCAATAATGCTTACTATAAGTCCTCTGTGGGGGATTTAGGGGCATGGAAGATATTATGAATAAACCAAAAAGAATAGGAGTATACATTTGTCATTGCGGCGGAAACATTTCCGACTACGTGGATGTGGAGAAAGTGCGTCAGTCCGTGGAAAATGACGATAATATCGTGCTGGCAAAAACAACTATGTTTGCCTGCTCTGACGCCAATCAGAAAGACATGGTGGATGATATCAAAAACTTCAATCTCGATGGAGTAATCGTCGCATCCTGTTCACCGAAACTACACCTGGTCACATTCCGCAATGTAACCGAACGCGGCAACCTGAACAAATATACGTACGTACATTCCAACATCCGCGAACAGGCATCTTGGGCGCATTCCGACAATAAGGAAGGAGCTACCGAAAAAGCAATCCACCTGGTGAAGTCGGCAATTGCCAAAGCCCGGCATACACAGCCGCTCGATCCGACCAAGATAAAGGCTGAAAAAAGCGTGGCAGTGATCGGAGCCGGAATTGCGGGGCTGAAAGCCGCTTTGTCGCTTTCCGAGAAGGACACTCACGTGTTCCTTATCGAAAAGGAAGCTTCGGTCGGTGGTTGGGTGGCTAAATGGAAAGATCTTTTCCTGAGCGACGAAACTGGTGATGCCCTCATCAAACGATTGTATGAAGATCTGAAAAAAAGGCAGAATGTAACTGTCTTCCTCAATTCCGAAGTAGTTGGAAATACAGGAAGTATCGGCAATATATCTCTGAAAATAAAACAAAAAGAAGAGGAATTCGACATAACAGTGGGCTCTGTGCTCGTGGCTACCGGATTTGAACCCTACAAACCGAAAGAAGATGAATTCGGTTTTGCAAAGGTTTCCAACGTGATTACGCTGCCGGAGTTCAAGCAACTGATTGACCACGAAAAAGA
>JAFNAU010000232.1 GCA_017860335.1 Bacteroidota bacterium | reverse complement strand
GGAGTTTCTGGATTATTTGAACACTAACACTGCCTGATTTATTCTTTTTTTCTCGTAAAAACATGGCTTTTATAACTTGGGACACCCAAAATTACAAAATTCATTTCGTTAACCGCTGATTTACTGAATATTATAAATGTTAAAATAAAATGTGCGGAAAACAGGGGATAAAAAAAAGACTTACGCAATCGCGCAAGTCTTTTTTTTGTTTACCGATTTTCTCTTCGAAGTGATTCATTATTTTAATTTCACACCCTTGTGGGTCGGCTTAACCGGTTTGATGGAACCATCGGTATTAAATTCAAGTTTATCGATGCAAACTTCCCGATTGAAACCGGCAGCATCTCCCATCTTTATGCCATCCGGATAGCTGAACCGGTGATAAACAATATACCACTCGTCTTTGCCGGGTACCTGGATCACTGAATTATGTCCGGTACCAAAGATGCCCTGTAAGGTGTCTTTTGCCAAAATCAGGTTATTTTCAGGTATTGTAAATTTTCCAAGTGGCGAATCTGAAGTTGCATATCTGACGCGGTAGTTTTCGCTGCGAGTGTCGTCTTCCGACCACATAAAATAATATTTTCCTTTCCTGTAAAACACATAGGTACCTTCACGAAAGGTCCGGTCGGGTTTCAGCAAAGTTAGAGTTCCGGGTTTGATTGAAACCATGTCGCTGTTGAGCTCAGCACCGGCCATAAAACCATTGCCCCAGTAAATGTAACTTTTCCCGGTTCGCGGATCGGTAAACACGTCCGGATCTATTACCTGGCCACGATTAACACCTTCCGGCCTGTCAGAAAGGAGTGGCTTTCCGAGGTCTTTAAACGGTCCGGCAGGATAATCCGAAACAGCAACGCCAACTTTTTGAGCAGCTGTGAAATAATAGAAATATTTGTATTTTCCTTTGATTTTCTTTTCTACAATACAGGGAGCCCAGGCGTTGCGGTTAGCCCAGCTTACATCTTTGCCCAGTTGGATAATAATGCCTTCATCTTTCCAGTTAGTCAGATTGTCGGATGAGAACGTTTTGAAATAGTTACCTGACCAGCCAGTAAATCCATCGCTGGTAGGGTAGAGGTAGTATTTTTTTGTTTTATTCGAATACAGTATTTCCGGGTCGGCATAGAAACCGCTAAGTACCGGATTATTATTAATCTCCGGAAAACCTGCAGGTTTACCCCATTGTTTGATAAGCGAACGAAGCTCGTCGCGGGTGATGGAAATAATGGTGCCGTGGCGGGCATGGAAATCCAGTTGTACATCCTGATCAATAATGGTAAAGTTTTTCAGATCGGTACTTTTAGTAAACTGAAAACTATGAGCCCTGTACAAATCGTACATCAGGATATAGTTATCTGAATTATTCATTTTGAATATACAGGAACCTTCAACATCTTCCTTTGTGGGTTGAAGGTATGAATCACTCTCGGTCCAGTTGCCTGAAGTTAAAGAGGTTGTAGTAGCTGATTTTATTCCTGATGATTGCTTATTGCCGGTTTTACAAAACAAATAGTAGAGGCTGTCTTTCCGGATGATATCACCGTCAATGCAATAGTCGCCTGAACGGGGTATAAACAATGGTTTTGGTTCTCCTTCCAGACCTGTAAAGTCGTTATTGGCATAAGCATAGTATATAATGTCGTTGTTATCACCATGTTTCATCGACCAGTAAATCATGTATTTTTTTGCATCCGCATCATAGATTGTCTGAGGAGCCCAGACCCGTTTCAGGTTTTCCTGACCGGTATATTTCTGCTGAATATTAATCACATTCGAAGTCCAGTGAATGAGATCAGTGGATTTCAGTAAAACCATGGCACGGTTGCTGTCCCAGCCTTTCGAACAAAGCATATCAGTTGCAACCATGTAAAAAGTTTTTCCGTCTTCGCACCGAAGAATGTGAGGATCGCGAACCCCTCCGGAAGAACTGATTGCTTTTGAATCTAACACCGGATTATTCTTATTCAGTGACCAGTAACGATAACCATCGGTACTGACTGCAAACCGGATGGCTTCGTCGGATGGATTGTTGCCGGTAAAATACACGAAGAGATAAGCTGTTTTGTCTTTTTCGGCTAATGCAGGTGGTTGTGCATGGCTGAAATTAATCAGCGAAAAAACAGAAATAAGCGAAAGGATAATTTTTTTTAGCATTGAAATTGATATTAAATTGTGTCTGTAAATAATTATTTTTTTGAAATCCGGTACAAACTGGCTCCGTGTCTGCGAATAGTTGGTGCAAACTCACCGGTGAACGTTCCCATATCTGAACCTTTCCAAAGGTCACGAATGCGGCACAATTTGTCGAAACCAATCTCCGCAAGTTTTACGGTTATTTGTGTCGAATCGGCAGGTTGCGGACTGGAAGGATTTTCGGTAAAGATCATAAACTGCACTGAGGAACCTGTATTTTGAGATGCTCCGGCATCATCTAATCCAACTCCCGAAGAAAAACGGGTGTATCCGGAAGGTACATCAAATTCGATAACAGAATTGGCGTGAGTTCCCAGACCATCAGCGTAGCTCACATTGTTAACCAGAAGATTTGATCCTGAAACCGCTTTGTTTTTCATTACACGTCCCCAACCCGAAGTTGATTTTACCCAATTCTGTGTGCTAAGCTTCACGGTATCTTTCCCGTTATAAATTACAGGTGAAATCCAGTCGGCATGATCCCAGCCAATGCCATCATTGTTGTCAGTCACAGCAAGATACAGTTTCGATGTTCCATTAATAGAAATATCGGTATATGAACTTCGTCCCGGAGTTTCTTTGGTTATTGGTCCGCTTTTCCATAGTGCCTTATTTTCTGTAATTTCAATAGCGTCCTGCGCGTTAAAAACTGCCAGGTATTTATCGCCCGACTTAGGATCATCAGCAACCCATGCGTATAATCCGTTTTGTGCAAACAGTTCACGATTATTAGTGCTTTTTTTATTCACCGCCAGCACTTCTTTGTTGGTAATAAGTTTTATAGTGAAGTCATCACTCGTTGGTAAATCCCCTCCAAATATAAGTGGTGATCGTGCAATACACCATAGTGTCATAAGCGTATATTGTTCATCGGGAGTGAAGGCGGTATTACGGTCGTTGCCCCTTTCGGCGCGAATGGCCAGATGACCAAGCGGAAGCATATCTCCATCGAGCCAGGCACCTTCACGTATGTAAGGTGCCCATCTTCTGAAAATATCGAAATGTTCTTTCAACGGAGGCCAGCTATCCCAGAAGTCATCGATAACACGCCACATATTCGCGTGTTGTGAAACATGTTCTGCATTCGCGATGGGCGTTTCACCGGGTGAAGTGCTTAACACTATTTTTCTGCCGGTACGGTCAATTGCTTTACGGATTAATTCAATCTCATCCTGATGATACGGGCGCTCCTGTGCTCCCGGTTTTGATGCATCGACAGTGTACATGTCCCTAAGCCAGGTGCAGAGCTGATTTTTATTGTAAATATCTTTGGCTGTATAGTTGGTCCCTTTAACAGGCAAATCGCGTTCAACCGCAGTTTTTGGAATGCCGCGCATGATGTGAATGCCGAATTTTAATCCTTTATTGTGAATATAATCGGCCAACGGCTTAAACCCCTTTCCGTTTGCCGATGACGGGAATCTATTTTCTGCAGGAATAAACCGTCCATACCCATCGATGGAATAAACAGCATCTTTTTCGTTGTATCCGTGTGCTTTGTCGTTGCCTACATACCAGCGAATATCCACTACCACGTATTCCCACCCGAAT
>JAFNAU010000056.1 GCA_017860335.1 Bacteroidota bacterium | reverse complement strand
CGGCAGATACGAATCGCTCATGGAACCGGTCCCGATCATGCACTTTTTCCGTTTCCTTTTCAATGCCTGAAGGAGCAGTTCCGGAGCATTTGATTTAACCTCCACATCTTCGAATACATGGTTTATCTGATAACATTTACTGCGGGAATCACAGTAAATGCAACCATGAGTACATCCGCGGTACAGGTTCATGCCATTTTTGGACGATAATATGCTTCTAACTTCCTTAAAGTGCATAGATGTTTATCTCTCCGGCAGAAATCAGTATAAAATTAAACCTGCTATTCCAGCCAGAATTATTAAGAGAATCGGGTGCAATTTGAATTTGAAGGATGCAAAGAATGCAACTGCAAACATAATGATACTTTTATAGTCAATAAAATTCTCGGTATTCATCAGCACCAGTGCGGCGGCGGCTATCAGACCGATTACTGCCGGTCGAAGTCCGCTGAGAGCGTACTCCATATATTTATTTCCCTGAAGCACAAAGAAAAATCTGGATAGCGTGAGCATGATTATAAAGGATGGTAATACAATGGCAAAAGTCGCAACGGCTGAACCCAGAATGGTGCCTGAAGCTGTATAGCCCACATACGTGGCACTATTAATACCGATAGGTCCGGGCGTCATCTGCGAAATGGCAATGATATCGGTAAATTCGCTGTTGGTCATCCAGCCATGTATTTCTATTTCGTGCTGAATGAGCGATATAATCGCATATCCACCTCCAAAACCAAACAACCCGATTTTGAAAAATGACAGAAACAACTGTATATATATTTCAATGCCCATTAATTCCTGTTTTTTAATCTGTTAGCTTGTACTGTTCCGTAAATAATTCCACCTGCAATGGCAGCCATCACAATCCATACGGGTGATATATTCAATCCCCAGATAAGCAATGCTGCAATCAGTGCTACCACAACGGGACGAATTCCTTTGAAAATCCGTTCGACAATCGCATTGTCTTTGAAATTACTGAAAACCATGGCAATCAGTAAAATAATTACGAATGATGGCAATGCACAACCAAGAGCCGTTACAATACTTCCACGTATTCCTTTTATCTTGTAACCTATAAAAATAGCTGTATTGATAGCAATAACCCCCGGTGCCGACTGAGCCAGCGCCAGCATATCAATAAATTCTTTTGGGCTTATCCATTTCCGGACTTGTACCACTTCACGCTGAATGAGCGGTATCATGGCATATCCGCCTCCGATTGTAAATGCACCTATACGGACAAATGTAATGAACATCTGCCAGTATATGCGGGATGATACCTCAGGTGTCTTTTCTGTATTCATAGCTGATATTTTCTTCTAATTTCTGAAAACCGGATCTCCGAAGTGCTGAATTCTTAAAAATCCGGTTAAACTCTTCCTGCTTCATCGTTAACCATTCGTTTTTGCCCCATCGTAAAATTTCATCAACAGTAATAAATTCGGAATGACAGTTGACTTTTGCTCTTTTCTTGTTCCACGGACAAACATCCTGACAGATATCACAACCAAACACATAACCCGACAAATCGGGACGGATTTCCTCTGTTATTTCCCCTTTCTTCTCGATGGTCTGGTAAGATATGCACCGGGCTGAAATCAAACCTTTCTGCCGGGTCAGGGCTTTTGTCGGGCAGGCATCCAGACAGCGGGTACAACTACCGCAACGGTCGCGAACCGGTTCATCGTATTCAAGTTCTTTGTTAATCATCAAAACACCAATAAAACAAAACGAACCTATTTCGGGATTAATCAGCAGTTTATTTTTGCCAATCCAGCCAAGTCCTGCCCTCTGCGCCCAGCGTCGCTCCATTACGGGAGCCGAATCCACAAAACGGTGTTGTTGTTCAGAATTAAAACAATCGGCGCCGAAATTTTCTATAATTCCATTCTCAAGATGTAATAGTTTCTCCTTGATGATGGTGTGATAATCAATGCTTCCGAAGGCATATTTTGCAATTTTAGGTGCCTGCGAGGGTTGTTCTGATTCGGAAAAATAATTCATCAGTACAACGATGACCGACTTGCATCCATCTACAAGCAACCCGGGGTTGAGCCTTTTTTCCTGATTGCGTTCGAGGTAAGTCATTTCGGCCTGACAGCCACTTTCCAGCCAAGATTTGTAAAAAGCAGCATCTTCAGCCAGATAATCAGCCTGGGCAACGCCTGCGGCATCAAATCCGATTTCTGTTGCTGTTTTTTTAATGTAAGCTGTGAGCGTGGCTTTCAATTTCTCTTACTTATTTAAAATAAAAAAACACGATAGCTGAGTTTTCATACATATCGTGTTGTTAAATAGTGTCAGAGAACCTTACTGATATCGGCTGCAAGTTGACGAACATCTCCGTAACGTCCAATGATGGTTCCCTGCTTGTTGATCAGATAAAGCGTGGGTATCGACTGTACATTATACATATTGGCGACACTGCCATCGGCATCTCTTACACAAATCCAGGGCAGGTTAGCAACCGATTTTTGCCAGAGCATGGCGTTTCGGTCCAGTGAAATCTGATAAATTTCGAGTCCCTGCGAAGAGTATTTATTGTAAATATCTCTAAGTTCAAAGGTGTAAGCCACATTATTTTCCGATTCAAAGGCGGAAAAATCAATGATAACCGTCTTACCGGTAAGTGATGACAGTTTACGGGCAACTCCTTTTGCATCGTTTAGTTCGATATCGATAAAACCGGCAGCGGAAGTGTTCTGAAGTTCCTGCCAGGCTTTCTGTAGTCGTCCTTCTCTTTCGTTCTGAATGGCTGCAATAACGAGATTATACAGATTTTTCGAACGGTCGAATTCAGGCATATAGGTCGTAAATGCAGTTGCAACTGCAGAATAGAAAGGACGGTCTTCCTTATCAAACGGTGAAAAGAGATAAGTGCCGCTCACCTGCTGATAAAGTGCAAAATAGGCCGACATTGAGCGCGGATTCTTCATGATAAGGTCAATTACTTTCTTCTTATGACTGGATACGTGTTGAATAAAGGTATCCAGCACTGCTTTGGAATCTGCTGAATTTTGGGCAGCGTTAAGTCCGTCGGCTTCCTGCTGCAGTTTAATGACCGACTTACGGAGGTTCTGGATTTCGACCGATTGAACAGAACCATTGATTTCAGATGCTATCAGGCCCGACGCTTTTCCTTTGATTTCAATTTTCCCTGTTGTGGAGTCAACTGCCAGAACAAGTTGTTGCCCTTCCAGTTTCAGTTTATACAATCCGGGATATTCTTCAAGGGCGCTTTTAAATCGGAAATTTCCATTGGCTCCAAGTTTTACCGAATCAATCAGACTGTCTTTAACAAGCCCCGTCTTTTCAAAATAAAGCATTTTCTTTTCGGCATCTGCTATGTTTCCGGTTACATAAAACTTTCCGGAGTTATTACAAGCCGTTAATAAGATTACCAGCGAAAAAAATAGTAATTTTCTCATCATTCAGTTTATTTTTTACTCAAAAAATTAATTGTTTAGCAATTTCATGTGCAACTTCGGAGCCTTTCAGTGTTTCTACAATTTTTAATGCAAACTGAATGGCAACTCCCGGACCTTTTGCTGTGATAATATTCTCCGATTTAACAACAGTTTGACCGGAGATCTCAGCTCCAACGAGTTTTTCCTCGAAGCCCGGATAACAGGTTGCCTCCTTACCGGAAAGAATACCCAGGTTTCCAAACACCGACGGAGCCGCACAAATGGCAGCCAGATTTTTATTTCTTTCAAACTGATGAAGCAGCAATTCATTCAGTTGCTTATGGGCTGCCAGGTTTTTCGTTCCTTCACCTCCACCGGGCAATACCAGAAATGCATTATCCGAGAAATCGGTTTCGGAAAAAAGCTGATCGGCCATCACTTTTATCCGATGCGCACCTGTGACTGTTTTACTGTCTGTCAAAGAGACAGATACAATCGGAATATCTGCACGACGAAGAATATCGATTGGTGCAATAGCTTCCAGTTCTTCAAAACCATCGGCAAGAAAAATAAATACCTTTTTCATATTCCTGTAATTTATATTGTGACTATTTCAGTTTGAAATTATATGTAATAGTGCCCACTGACACTCCGCTACCACCCGAAAAACGGGTATTGCGGGCTGCAGAAACAGCCGCGTTGCGGGTTTGTGCATCAGAAATTGTGGTAGGTGAGCCAACACTTGCATTGGTCACATGCCCGTTGGCATCCACACGTATAGCTACTGTCACCTTACCTTCCACATTGCTCGGGTAAGAAGGTGTGGCAAGCGAGCCAACCAGCGACCGTCCGTTGAGCGACCATCCGTGTCCACCGGATGTACCACTTCCTGCGGGATTTCCCTGACGGGTATCGCCTGTTGTCGTTCCACTACCTGAGCCACCACCTTTGCCAAAAGACCCTCCCATCAGATCATTGGCTTTGGAAATAGCCTCCTGCTGCCGTTTTTGTTCGGCGGCGGCTGCAGCAGCCTGTCTTTGTTGTTCTAATCTCTGCATTTCCAGTTCACGCTTTTTTTCCCGCTCCTTCTTCTTTTGGGTTGCTATTGCAATTGCATTTTCATCGTCCTGAGTGAGTAATTCCTGAGGACGTGAAGCAGCAGCCGGAGTTGGAACTGATAATGCCGGAGTTGGTTGTACATTATCGATGTCAGCTTTTATCACTCCACCGCCACCCAGCCCTGCACCTTCCGGGCTATCGCCAAAACTCACCATGATACCTTCATCTTCTTCAGGCATTTGGGGAGCAGGCATCATAACAAGCCACAGGATCAGAAATGTCAGCAAGCAGAAAATAGCCGAACCTATAATACCGTATATTTTTGATTTCTCCAAAATTGTTATTCTTCTGTATTTGTAACTGCCTTTGTAGCAATCACCAGTTTCAGTTTATTCTGATTTGCAATATCCAGTACACGAACCACCTCTTTATATGGAATTTCTTCATCGGCATATAGAGCAAGATAGGTAGTTGTATCCTGAGCCACCAGATTTAGTATATAGGGTTCAAGTGATTCGGGGGTTACCGGTATGGATTTTTCGTTGTTTCGTGAAATAAAATAATTCCCCTCGCGGTCAATGGATACCTTGGCTATTACTTTTTTTGTTGCTTTTTCAGACTTACTCGAAGGCAAATTCAGTTTGATATCATTCGGAGTAGTCATCGTGGACGATATAACAAAGAATAAAAGCAACAGAAAAATAATGTCGGTCATCGATGACATCGAGAAGGAAGGATCTGTCCTGTATTTTCTTTTTAATGACATTTTATAATCAGTTTATTCATTCATTTAGTAATCATTGAATTATAAAGAAATAATCTCTTTTTGAATTACTTCTTTACCGGTTCATTGAGTAAATCAAGGAATTCCAGTGTATTTGATTCCAGTTTGCGCATCACGGAGTTTATCTTGGAAATCAGATAGTTGTAAGCAAAATATGCCAGAATACCCACAATTAAACCACCAACCGTAGTAACCATAGCCTGATACATACCTGTTGACAAGTCGCGCAGCTGAACTACACCCGAAGGATTTTGTGTCATCGTATAAAAAGTCTGAACCATTCCGGTAACCGTACCAAGGAAACCAAGCATAGGAGCTCCACCAGCAACGGTTGACATGATACCCATACTTTTTTCCAGTTTAGCAATTTCAAGGTTTCCAACATTCTCAATAGCCACAAGCACATCGCTCATCGGACGACCCAACCGGCTAATCCCCTTCTCAACCATGCGTGCAGCTGGTGTTTCGGTATCGCGGCAAAGTTTCTGAGCCGATTCCAGCTTACCATCATGAATATAATCCTTGATCCGGTTCATAAATGACTTATCTTCCTGCGATGCTTTATTGATAGTAACAAGTCGTTCGATAAAAATATACACTCCAAGTGCGAGCATCACAGCCAATACAATCATGATGGGTCCTCCATACACAGCCATTGTCCACAAATTCATTTTTTCCGGAGCTGCCTGTGTCAGAGCAGATTCTGCTACTGCAGCATTTACTGCCTGTAAAATTACGAGTAGGTTCATTTTCTTAAATTTCTAATTTTCTGATTTATAGCTTTTAGGTAAATATGCTCCTGTTCAGGGATATATTTACAGTTTTATTTTAACGCTGTTTTATACCTTTTTATTGTTTCTTCCAGTCCTAAATACAAAGCATCGGCAACGAGTGCATGTCCGATGGAAACTTCTTCGAGCCAGGGAATATTCTGATGCAGATAGTTGAGATTATCCAGATTCAGATCATGTCCGGCATTGATTCCCAGCCCAAGACTTTTGGCCAATTTGGCAGCTTCTACAAAGGGAGCTACGGCTGCTGCCTTATCCTGGAAATAGCCGGACGCATAAGGCTCTGTATAAAGTTCAATACGATCTGTTCCGGTTTTTGCCGCATATTCTATGTTTTCCGGATTGGTATCCACAAAAATTGAAACACGAATTCCTGCCTGCTGAAAATCGGCAACAACATCCTTTAAAAATTCCAGCTGAGCCTTAGTATCCCAACCTGCATCGGAGGTGATTGCATTGTGAGCATCTGGCACCAGAGTTACCTGTGCCGGTTTCACGGTTTTGACGAGTTTGATGAATTCAGGTATCGGATTTCCTTCAATGTTGAATTCGGTAGTAAGTACGTATTTCAACTCCAGAACATCCTGATAACGTATATGTCTCTCATCCGGGCGTGGGTGTACTGTAATACCTTCGGCTCCAAACTTTTCACAATCAAGAGCAACCTTGCAAACATCGGGGACATTGCCTCCGCGTGCATTCCTCAAGGTGGCAATCTTATTTATATTTACACTTAATGTAGTCATTTTTTGCAGAATTAGTAGGGTAAGAAGAAAAATAGTTTACTCATTTTCCGGTGAGTATCTGCTTATTTTATTTCATCATTCAGATTTCTTAAACTCAAATTTTATTTGTTAATATCAAATCCATTTCGTTTCTTTGTATGTTTGAATGAATTCATATTTGCAAAAATAACTCAAAAAAACGAGTATTCGATTAAAGATTTTATTCTTTCGTATTTTTTAATGATTTTGAAAATAACACAAATCCCTGTCAGACTTTATGCCAGAAAAAGAATGTTATAGAATAGCCATTTTTGGGAATCTTCACCGGACTGAACTCGGACTTCAGGTTTCGCAGATAATCAGCTTTTTTCATGATAAAAACATTGTAGTCTTGCTGGATGAGTACATGCAAAATTACATACACGAAACATTACAGATGTCATTCAAAAACGAAGAGCTTATTTCGGGTGATAATTTCTCTGCTGATCTGGCGCTGAGCATTGGTGGTGACGGCACTTTTCTGAACACCGCTGCTCGTATCGGCAATAAAAACATTCCTATTCTGGGTATTAACACAGGCAGGCTTGGTTTTTTGGCTGATATTGCCAAAAATGAAGTAATTGAGGCATTGCAGGGAATTTTTGATAATAAATACACCATCGAAAAAAGAAGCCTAATGAAGGTAGAAACACTGGATGGAACACGTTTAGATGCTCCCTATGCACTTAATGATGTAGCTCTTTCGAAACAGGACAGTTCGTCGATGATTATTGTTCATGCTAAAACAAAAGGTGAACTGATTAACAGTTATCAGGCTGATGGTCTGATTATTTCGACCCCTACCGGATCTACCGCTTATTCGATGAGTGTTGGCGGTCCCATCGTTGTACCTCAGGCAAAAAGCTTTGTGATTTCGCCGGTTGCTTCTCACAGTCTCAATGTAAGGCCACTTATTGTACCCGACGACTGGGTAGTTGAACTGGAAGTTGTGAGCCGCAGCAACAGCTATCAGATTTCTCTCGACGGACGTTCGAAAGTGATGGATCAAAGCACAAGACTACGCATCCGTAAAGCTGATTATGACATCAAGGTACTCAAACCATTGAATCATACATTTTTCGAGACATTGAGAAATAAGTTGCTTTGGGGCGTGGACAAAAGAAATGACTAACGCTTTTGCATTCTCAGAAATCGCTTAGCGTTCGCAGCCGGTGGCACAGCTGACAGATCATAGAAATCCAGCGGGACATTAAAATGTGCCTTTATTTCTGTTTTTTCATTCGTCCTGAACTGAATGTCAATGCTATAAATGCCATTACCCTGCCTGCTTACGGTAAATATCCCTTCTTTGATATACACAATTTTTGACTTGGACTCATCGACTTCGATGTAATACATATAAGCTCCTGAAGGCACTTCTTCGTTGTTGTCTTCAAATTTCGAACCACTGAAGAATGTAAAAGGCTCACCACTTTCGGCCAAAGTGTAAGTTCCCGGAGTAAGCGTACTATCCTGTGGCGAAACAAACACATCCTCCAGGATAAGATACTGACCGATACCTGTCAGTTCGTTGTTTTCGTTGATCGTCAAACCACTGGTAAACAGATTTAACGACAGCACATTATTGTTCAGGTTATAATTGCTGTAATATTTGCCGTAAAACGCACCATATCCCCACGTAAATTCAGGTTCATTCTCATAAACATAAGGTTTCACAGGACTTTCGTTATCGCAGGCAGCCAGCATGAACAGCAATAAAAGACTTGTCAGGTATATTTTGATTTTCATTTATCGACCGGTATTTAAAAATTTCTTTTTTTCAAAAATAATAATTTCCGACAGATTTATTGCCTAATCAGGCTCCTTCAGGGAATTGATGTATTTCACCGGATAAAGTGATGCAAACAAGCCCATTATCAGCACCGTAGCAAGCACGAGTAAAATATCCAAGAAATGAGTAACCACCGGATAGGCATCCACAACGTAACCTTCGCCCATTTTCAACAAGCCCAGATGCTCCTGCAACAAACAAATAGCCGTGCCGAGTATAATCCCTGCCACTGCTCCCACTGCCGATATAAGCCACCCTTCAAAAATAAAAATACGTTTGATAAGCAGGTTGTCAGCTCCAAGATTACGCAGTGTCTGAATATCATCCCTTTTATCAATAATCAGCATGGACAGCGAACCAATGATATTGAACACAGCTATCAACAGGATAAAACAGAGGATGAGGTAGGTAATCCATTTCTCTATTTTCATGATTTTGAAGAAACTTTCCTGCTGTTCGTAGCGATTCTGAACCTTAAACTTTTTCCCCAGAATATTCTTAATTTCATTCTGTACTGTCAGCTGATTTTCAGAAGGATCGATCTTCAACTCAATCTTAGAAACTGTATTCTTGTCGTAACCAAACAAGTCGCGTGCCGTTTCGACAGACAGAAATACGTATTTGTTATCGTATTCGGCCTGGTTTACAATAAAAATGCCTGAAACATAAGCATCGGTAGTATTGAAACTGCTCTCGGGACGAAGAATGTTGATACGTTCCGTTCGTTTGGGTGCGTAGATTACCAACGGGTCAAACAGGGTAGAATTCATCCCCAGTTCTGTTGCCACACCCACTCCCGCTACTGCCTTATTGATAATGCTGTCTGTAAGCACAAATTCACCATCAAACATGATGCTTTCGATGCGCGTCATTGCCCTGAAATCGTTGCTCACGCCTTTGATTGTTGCAGGCATCTGTTTATCCCGAAAACGCAGAAGCGCATTTTCTTCAATTACTTCGGTGAAATTGACAACGGATTTCATTTTTCTGATCTGCTGAAATTCAGGACTGCTCACATCGAACGTTTTGCCTTCGACGAGAGAAATTTTCAGGTCGGGGTCGAACGCCGAGAACATGCTTTCTATCAAAGATTCAAATCCGTTGAAAACAGACATCACACAAACGAGTGCCAGCGTACCCACAGCAACTCCTGCTGCCGAAATTGCCGAAATGACATTGATGGTATTATGCGATTTCTTTGAAAAAAGATATCGCTTTGCCACCCATACCGGAAACTTCAACGAACCAGATTTATGTGATTTGCTTTCGGCCATTCCTCGGTTTTAGTCTTCTTTTTGGTCCTGTTTCAGGAGATTGTCGATATTTTCCAGATAATCCAGGCTATCGTCGATGTGAAAATAAAGTTCGGGAATGATACGCAACTGATGGCGCACTCTTTTTCCCAAATCAAAGCGAATGGATTTTGTATCTGCATTAACCTGTTCAAGAACCGATTTCACTTTATCGGCCGGAAAAATACTGAGATGTGCACGGGCCACACTCAAATCTGGACTGATACGTACTGCGGTTACTGTAATCAGTGTTCCCTGCATCTTTTTGGCATAGAGTAGAAATAATTCACCCAATTCCTTTTGCAATAGTCGTGCTATTTTTTGTTGTCTTGTTGTTTCCATAATTTTGTTTTTTATATTTTCCACTCAAATCCGTCCTTGGTATCTTTTATTTCGAAACCAAGTGCTGTCAGTTCATTACGGATCTTATCACTGGTTGCCCAGTCTTTGTTTTTCTTGGCTTCCAGGCGGATATTCAGAAGCAAATCAATTGCTTTCCGGTATGCATCAGTGCTTTCATTTGCTTCATTTTGCGTTTTCAA
>JAFNAU010000231.1 GCA_017860335.1 Bacteroidota bacterium | reverse complement strand
AGCGCCCGTATGGCTTTGTCATACTCGCCGGTCTGTTTGTAGAGCGATGAGAGCATATTGTAAACAGCTTCGCGCTCCGGATAAATTTTACTGAGCGCTACAGCATGTCCGATTGCTTCCTGATACTGCTCTCTGCCGCTAAGCATCGAAATAAGCTGCACCCGGTACCACCAGTTGGTCGGATTGGCTTCAACCGATTTGCGGAAAGCATTTATGGCCTCAGGAATCATATTCAATCCGGCATAAGCAAGTCCGGTTTCACTTTGTACTGCTCCATTCGTAGAGTCCAATTCCAGACACATACGTAATGCTTCCATCTGAGCTCCTGGATCACCCACATTTTTCTGACGGATGGCTTCGTAAAAATAGTAGTCGAAACGTGCCTGTTCGTCATCGGTAAGCGTATGCGCAGAACTGCTGATCACAGCTGGCTTTTGACTGCTGCAAGCTGCAAAAAACAAAATGACAGAAAAAAATATGAGTTTTTTTAATTTGATCATGCTTAATAATCCTCCGGAGTAAGTTTTTTTTCACTGACTTATTTTCTGCCTGTATGTCCAAATCCGCCACCACCACGATCGGTTTCATTCAGCACTTCGGCTTCAACCCATTCGGCCTGTGCATGTTGTGCAATTATCATCTGGCATATTCTTTCACCGTCATTTATCACAAATGGTTCGGCAGATAAGTTAATCATTATCACGCATATCTCTCCCCGATAATCAGCATCAATTGTTCCGGGTGAATTTAATACAGTTATCCCTTTTTTAATCGCCAGTCCGCTGCGTGGTCGTATCTGTGCCTCATAGCCATGTGGCAGTTCGATGAATAATCCCGTAGGTATGAGCTTCCTTTCGAGAGGTTTAAGTTCCACAGGCTCGTCAATATTTGCCCGCAGATCCAAACCTGCTGACAGCGGCGTGGCATATTCGGGCAGATTGTGTCTGGACTTATTTACTATGCTGATTTTCATATATTTATTATATTTAACAATCTTCTTGCAGATGTATTGACTGAAATTTCTATTAACTTGCAAAAGTACGATTTAAATTGCGAAAGGCTTTTAATTTATTCTTTAAAATTTCTAATTTTTCCGTTCGGGATAATTTCAAAAAAAGAGAATTTTCCCGGCCGGTGAAAACTGAAGGGCAGATATTTCTTTTGATAAACGGATAAATAGTGCAATAATTTCAGTATTTTTGCATTTTAAATTAAAAAATTTTTGATCCTGATAAATTTTATCTGTTTAATCCTCAGAATTTATGGAGAAAAATAGCTTTTGGAATAACACATTTGTCGGTTATACATTAAAAAACATATTGATTGCCATCGCTGTATTCATCGGATTAGTATGGATCACTCTGATACTGATTGATTTTTACACCAACCACGGTGATACACACAAAGTTCCTGGACTGAAAGGTGTAAGCATCGAACAGGCAGTGAAAATGCTCGACAAACTGGATTTAAGAGCTGAAGTCATCGATTCTGTGTATGTCAAAGATCAGAAACTGGGAACTGTTATCGAGCAAAACCCGGCAGAAGGTTCTATTGTAAAACCCGGCAGACCGATTTATCTGATTGTTAATTCGCGTTCTGTCAGGCTGATCGGGCTTCCTCAGGTTGCCGACCTCTCGCTCCGTCAGGCTGAAGCTACCTTGCAGTCCGTTGGTATTCATGTCAGTTCCATCCAATATGCCCCTTCCGAATACAAAGACCTGGTTCTGGGGGTAAAATACCGCGGACAAAACATTACGCGGGGTACAAAAATTCCCGAAGGAAGTATGGTGGTACTGGTTGCCGGCAACGGTTACGGTGCTGCAGCAACAGCCGTTCCTGCGGTCATGGGTATGAACTTATCAACTGCCATAGAAATCATCAACGCTTCCTCATTTGTGGTGGGAGGTGTTATTTACGATGTGGAACCTGATGGCGACGAAGAAAGTTATCTGATTTACGATCAGCGTCCGGCTCCGGGTGACTCCGTTTCAGCAGGCAGCACTATTAACTTATGGCTGAGCAAAGACCCGAACAAAAAAGCTCCCCCGAAAGTAAAAAAACAACAGGTGGAAGAAGAAAAAGTGGAAGATATTGAAGATTTCTTTTAAGCGATGAATATGGTTGAAGAAGAATATTCTGAGGATTTTGAATTTCCGGAGGACAACGATGAGCCTGAAAATGAGCAGGAAATGTATGAACATTTCCGCTACGTGGTGGATAAAGGACAATCCATGCTCCGCATCGACAAATACCTGGTTATTCAGATGGCTTCCACTTCGCGAAACAGGATTCAGGATGCTGCTGATGCCGGAAAAATACTGGTAAACGGCAAACCGGTTAAATCAAATTACAAGGTAAAACCACTGGATGTGATATCCATTGTACTGGCTTATCCTCCTTCTAATTTTGAAATCATACCTCAGGATATTCCTATCAATGTAGTGTATGAAGATGACTCCATCATGCTGGTGGATAAACAGCCGGGACTGGTTGTTCATCCCGGTTTCGGTAATTTTGACGGAACACTCCTCAATGCCATTGCTTATCACATGAAAGATTATCCGGACTTTGATCCCAACGATTCGCGTATTGGTCTGGTACACCGTATTGACAAAGACACTTCCGGCCTGCTGCTGATAGCTAAAACTCCGGATGCCAAAACGGCACTTGGAAAACAGTTTTTTGAAAAATCGACAAAACGGACTTACAACGCGCTTGTGTGGGGCAATGTGAAAGAAGACGAAGGAACAATCATCGGCAGCCTGGCACGTGATCCACGCGACAGAATGCTTTTCACCGTTTTCAAAGAAGGTGAAAATCCGCTGGCCAAACATGCTGTTACACATTATAAAGTACTCGAAAGACTGGGTTATGTAACACTGGTTGAATGCCGGCTGGAAACTGGCCGTACCCATCAGATACGTGTCCACATGAAACACATTGGTCATACACTCTTCAACGACGACCGGTACGGAGGCAATGAAATATTGAAGGGAAACCGAACGGCAAAATATCAGCAGTTTGTCCACAACTGCTTTGAAATATGTCCCCGTCAGGCTTTGCATGCCAAAACACTGGGATTTGTTCACCCTGTAACCAAACAGGAAATGTATTTTGAGAGTGAACTGCCTGACGATATGCGAATGCTAATAGAGAAATGGAGAAAATATTCAAAACAAACTGAATTATAAGTAATTATTAAGATGCGGAAATCTGTGTTTTTTGCACGTATTGCTGCATTCAATCATAAAAAAAGAATTTCACATGAAAAGAAAGATTGCAATTGTTGCCGGCGGGGATTCCTCCGAAGTGGTTGTTTCGCTCCGAAGTGCAGCCGGTATTTATTCGTTTATCGATAAAGAAAAATATGACTGCTTCATCGTCACAATCGTGGAGAACAACTGGCAGGTTGAATTCAGTGAAACAGAAAAACTTCCGATTGATAAAAACGATTTCAGCTTTCTGTTGGATGGCAAAAAAACACTCTTTGATTTTGCCTACATCACCATTCATGGCACACCCGGCGAAAACGGCATTCTGCAAGGCTATTTTGATCTGATTAAAATGCC
>JAFNAU010000055.1 GCA_017860335.1 Bacteroidota bacterium | reverse complement strand
AACTTCAATATTCAGCGACAATATCTTTTTTATTATAAAATAAATCAGGAATTACAAGGATGTACTTAATTACATAGATGTTAATGATTTGCACGTTTACGCAATGTCTGTGCACATATTAATTCTAATACACTATCTTTGTGTCTTTATTTATGAATTTATCAATAAATTACATGGCGAAAAAAATAGAACCATCTCCCCTCACCCTTCAGAGAATCATCAATAAATCAGTACAGAAATATGCCGGTTTACCTGCTGTGTCGTTTGTGGATGGGACACCGATGAGTTATTCCAAATTAGGTCTAAAAATCAACGAG
This sequence comes from Bacteroidota bacterium, assembly GCA_017860335.1. Taxonomy (GTDB): domain Bacteria; phylum Bacteroidota; class Bacteroidia; order Bacteroidales; family Paludibacteraceae; genus UPXZ01. The sequence continues at coordinate 9,228 of JAFNAU010000055.1, read as the reverse complement.
ACAGCATCGCTGTTGAGTTCGCTGGGTTTGCGTAAAGGTGATAAAGTAGCTTTGCTGGGTCACAACATGCCCAACTGGGTTATCGCCTATTTCTCGGTTGTGTCACAAGGCATGGTTATTGTGCCCATTCTCCCCGATTTCTCGGAGTCAGAAATTCGAAACGTTATCGAACATTCTGAGTCGAAAGTTCTGTTTGTAAGCGACCGTCTTACCTCACGGATCGAAAACATGGAAATACCGGGATTGAAAGCACGGATAATGCTCAACGATTTATCGCTTGCTTCCGGTGAACAGCACATCGTGCCGGAAACGGTTTCATCAGATGTTGTTGAAGAAGTAAAAGAGGATGATCTGGCTGCCATCATTTACACTTCAGGCACCACAGGACGCTCTAAGGGTGTGATGCTGTCCCATAAAAACATCGCATTTGTAGCCATGCAATCCTATACCTTTCAAAGCATTTCCAGTGCTGACGTTTTTCTCTCCCTGCTTCCGTTGTCACACACTTACGAAAATAGTATCGGTCTGATTTACCCGATCATTTATGGCGCATCCATCTATTATCTCGAAAAACCGCCTACTGCTTCAGCATTGCTGCCTGCTTTGGCCAAAATAAGGCCTACGATGATGCTTTCGGTGCCGTTGATCATGGAAAAACTTTTTCAAAATCAGATTCTTAAGAAATTTTCGGAGAATAAATTTAAAGAAACGATTTATAATACTCCTGTCTTTCGTAAACTTATTCACCACATAGCAGGAAAAAAACTGTATCAGACTTTTGGAGGTAGATTGGTGTTTTTTGGTATTGGCGGTGCCAAGCTGGATGGCACAGTAGAGCGTTTTTTAAGAGAAGCAAATTTCCCTTATGCTATCGGTTACGGTCTCACCGAATCAGCTCCACTGCTGGCCGGAGCTGGCACAAAGCAAACCAAATTGGGTTCAACCGGTTTTGCTGTTCAGGGAGTAGATTTGAAAATTAGTAAACCCGATAAAAAGGGAATGGGAGAAATATGGGCAAAAGGACCCAATGTAATGCCTGGATATTTTAAAAACCCTGAAGCGACCAAAGAAGTATTGACACAAGACGGTTGGTTCAGAACGGGTGATTATGGCTATCTGGATGCACATAAACGCTTGTACATCAAAGGCAGAATGAAAAATACGATTGTAAGCGCTAATGGTGAAAATATTTATCCCGAAGATATTGAATCGGTTATCAATAACAATCAATATGTATTAGAATCACTGGTTACAGAAGAAGATGGATTTCTGGTAGCAAAAATTCTTCTTGATCTTAATGAACTCGAAAAAAACATAGAACATATCAAAGCGGTAATTGAAGACAAGAAGTCGAAGGGATTACATACTATTCAAGAGTTTGACGACAAATACAAAGTGTGGTCACAACAAATCCTGAAAAAGGAGATCAATAACAAATTAAGCCGTAATTCTCAGATTAAACGACTGGAACTGATCGATAAACCGCTGGAGAAAACAGCTACCCAAAAGATTAAACGCTTTCTGTACACCAAACAAACGACTATTAAAGACGATAAGGATATTCTGTAATATAAAACTTACATCACGCGCAAATAAAAAAGCCACTCTCGCATTGAGAATGGCTTTTCTTATTTTGAGCCTCTTGTCGGATTCGAACCAACGACCCCGAGATTACAAATCACGTGCTCTGGCCAGCTGAGCTAAAGAGGCAGGTGGGTAAGCCCCCTGCATCGCACCGCTACGACCTTATACCCTTGCTGCGGTCAAGCCCTGGGGGAGTTCAAAGGGAGCTGGTCGTGCAGGACTTACCCGACACAAAAGTACTACTTTTGCCCGAACTGACAAAATTTTGACCGTCAATTTTTTCACACTTATGTCTATTCTGCTTGCTTACAGACATATATAACTCAAAAAAAAACCGAACGATTGCTCATCCGGCTCTGTGTAAGTTCCGACCACTATTATGGCAGACAGGAAAGCCTGAACTCACTAAAAATCAATTATCACAATCGCAAAGCTCACTTAGTTCTAATTCGAAATTATCAACACACACATAGGTTGGGGTAAGTATGCCAAAATTGTTCTTATCAGATGAGTCGAAGGTGAACACGAGATAATCGATCGAATTAAATTCTACCAGATTTACTTTTGTCCAATCTTTGACCACCAGTGATTTACCATCCCGAAAGTCAGCCAGATAAAATTCCTGTTTTGCAGAAACCTGATTTCCTGTATATCCTTCGATTATCACCTTAAAGTAATCTCCGGCCGCAAATTTACGTGCCAACCCCGAACCTTCTGTAATGGCTTTATAAGCCCAAGTGGTATTGGTTAGCATCAGGCTTTTCACATTAGTATTTAGTAGTTCGGGAAAAATAATTTTTCCGCTTTCAAATATAACTCCAAACTGTTTGGATGCTGCTGCACCCGTTCCGGCTATGGTACTGTACTGATTTTCGTAACTGTTGGTTTTCACATCCCTTTTTGCCGAAACAGCAAAACCTTTCCACGAAAAATATTCAGACGTGTAGATATTTACAAGCTGTGTTACGCCTGCTTTAATATTTTTGTAATAATTGGTTATATTTCCCCACTCGGTTGTTTCTACAGTTTTGGTACCCGAAAGGTCAGAGCCGTTGTAAATGCTGTCAGTAAGTTGTACATCTTCAAAATCAATCAGAACAGTAATCCTGTCTTCTTTCTTTTCGCAAGACACTAAAAACAAGGCGGTTAACGTGATGAATAAAAGTAAGTTTAGTTTCTTCATTTTTTTTGAATATTAATAGTTTATGAATAGATATTACTAATTCACAAAATTGTAAATGCATTTAAGGAAACCAACGACGTGCTGATAATAAAGAATTTGTACAAACATTTATTGCAGTGCAGATTCTTTTTGCCTTATATTCCCGAAAGCAAAAACAATTTTTTTTCATTGGCAGGTCTTCTGACTTACTCCCGTATCTGAACGCCTTCCCGATCTTTTATCAGTGGCATAAGTGTGTTCAGTACGTTTGATAGAGTTCACAGCAGCGGGTACTGTTCCGGATTTTGACCGGATTCCCTTTTACCGGAAAATTTGAATAAATTACCGGCACCAATTCGTGCTGCAAAAGTAGAGAATAAATCCGGTTTACCAAATTATATTTTTCAAAAATATTGAATACAGTGAGTTTTTCATTAATTTTGATTTTTATTCCGTGAACATGAACGAAGCAACACAAAAATTCATTGAAGAACATCGTGAGGATGATGTAAACAAGCTATTATTGCAGGGAGCAAGATATTCACAGGTTGATATGCCGTTGGCAGTACGCCAGATTTACGGCAGACAAAAGGTGAAACAGAAAATTCCTTCTTTTTATAACTGCGATGACCTGCTATACCCCCAAAAACTTTCGCTCGAACAATCTTCATCGGAGATTACGGCCAAACACAAGTCAAACATTTGCGAAGGAAAACTTTTGATTGACCTGACAGGTGGCTTCGGCGTTGATTCGTTCTTCTTTTCCATGAAATTCGATGAGCTGTGCTATGTAGAACAAAACGAAGAACTATGCACGCTTGCCAGACACAATTTCCCGGCACTGGGACGTAACAACTTACATATTATGAACGATACCGCGGAGCATTTTCTACTCCAACCGTGGCAGGCTGACTGGATTTATCTCGATCCGGCACGAAGATTTCGGGGCGGAATGAAAGCTGTGCTCCTCTCCGACTGCCAACCCGATGTAACCACGTTGCAGGATGCATTATTTAGCCATGCGAAACAGGTGATGATCAAACTCTCACCCATGCTCGACCTGACTGCCTTGCTCCAGTCGTTGAAACACATCCGCGAAGTGCATATTGTGGCTGTTGACAATGAATGCCGGGAACTGGTGGTATTACTCGATACTCAAAACAGTAATCCACCTGTTATCAAAACAGTGAATTATATTAAAAACTCTTCAACTGAACAGTTTGATTTCTGTCCCGATGACCGCGATGCTGAAAACGTACAATACACACCGGAATTGAAACAGTATTTGTATGAACCAAACGCCGCCATTATGAAAAGTGGTGCTTTCAGTCTTATTTGCGACAGATTTCAGGTTGATAAACTGCACGTCAATAGTCACCTGTACACCTCAGATCAGTACATCGAACATTTCCCGGGACGAAAATTCAGGGTTGAAAAAACCAGTGAATTCAATAAACAAACGCTGCGTGATTTGAAGAAACAACTGACAAAAGTAAATATATCGGTTCGCAACTTTCCGTTGTCTGTCAGCGAGTTGCGTCAGCGAGCAAATCTGTCGGAAGGCGGCGAAATCTACCTGTTTGCTACAACCATGTCCGATGGAAAAAAAGTTCTGATAAATTGTTCAAAATTAAAATAAGTAATGAAACCAGTATTTTTTTCCGATCAATATCGGTTCAGGCAATGGTTGGAGGAACATCATGCCAGCGAGAAGGAATTAATCGTCGGATATTACAAGGTCGGTACGGGTAAACCTTCCATGACCTGGAGCGAATCGGTCGATCAGGCTATCTGCTTCGGATGGATTGACGGAATTCGCAAAACTGTAGATGCAGAAAGTTATTGCATTCGTTTCACACCCCGGAAAGCAACGAGCAACTGGAGTAAAGTCAATATCGAAAAGGCTGAAAATATGATAAAATTCGGTCTGATGCACCGGTCAGGACTGGAAATATATAACAGAAGGAAAATTGAAAATTCAGGAATATACAGTTACGAGAATGAAGAACCTAGGCTTACACCCGAATACGAAAAAAAGTTCAGAGAGAATGTTGACGCCTGGGATTATTTTAGCAATCAAACTCCGCCATCGTATCGGAAAACGGTAATACGCTGGGTCATGTTTGCCAAACAGGAAGCTACACGTATTGCAAGACTCGGGAAACTTATTACAGCAAGCGAACTACAGAAACGTATGTATTGATCACGCAAATTAAGGGCTAAAATAAATAAGGTAATAAGTAAATTCTGATATTTACACTTCCTGCTAAGGTTTAACAATCTGAAAAATATCGCTCTCTCTTTCCGCCTTAGAGAAAAAAGTGAAAAAAAATATCTGAGTGTAGCTATTGAAAAACGTCTTTGCCTGACGATCCACTAGTTGGCGGAGAGGAAATATAAAATTCTAAATTCGCAATAATAATGTCTGTATATTTTAGATGATCATTATTTCTTAATTTGCAACTGAGGCTGATATATTCCATCCCGACGCAATAAATGTTCCAGATTAGCCATATTATAAACGGTGACAGCCTGTGTGACAGTGGTATATTCCATATATTCAGGAATACTCATGTCGTAGCGATCTCTGGTAGAATGCCATATCTCATGATAGTTAAAATTATATCCCAACGGATCTGTATTTGTGAAAGGGATTGTTGGCACCCCATTCATCGCGAAAAAAGCATGATCAGTACCCCAGGCTTTAAGTGGAATCGGCTGAGGCGGAACCGTACTTTTTTCAACTTTAAATGGTATCTGCGGATTGTAGTTTTCCAGCTCATGGGTGCATTTCACCACATCATCGTAGATATTTTCGGGCACAACCAAACCAGAAGCGGCAGTTGGTCCGCCATCGCGATTGAAATAATTGGAAATTTTCGGCAGTTTGTCCTTATTGTGTTCCACCCAATATTTCGAACCGAGTAAACCGTATTCTTCACCAGCCCAGAAACAAAATAATATAGTGCGTTTAGGACTGTTACCGCCTGCAGCCATTATCATCCGCGCCATTTCCAGATTGGGGGCAACACCTGTACCACAGTCAATAGCTCCGGTCGCGGCATCGTGCGAATCGAGATGACAGCCTGTCATTACATATTCACCGGGATATTTTGTACCTTTAATTTTACCAATTACATTGTGATATTTCACCGGACCCGGCTTAAAATAGTTGCGAATATCGAATTCAAGAACAACATACTCCCTCCGTTCGACTTTTTCACGAATATCTTTATACTGATTCTCATTGAGTTTAATATCGGGAACAGAGGGTAAATTTTCAAATGACATCGAATGCAGGTTTTTGCGGTCATACAATGCCACAAGTGGTACAGGGGCCGACTGAATGATACCGAGTATGCCGGCTTCGACCATTTCACGATAGAACAACGCGGGTTCCATTCTTTTAGACGAATCATTTACAGCTAGCTCATTATGTACTTTCACCGAATCGCGGACAGAATCTCCGTGAGCTGAATAATCGATTGGAAATCCATTGCTTTTCCCTTCAATAAGAACCCATGCGCCTTTAAGTTTACCTTTCATCCGTTCAAATTCCTTCTTCGATTTCGGTTCGATAAGTACATGGCCCCGCTGTAATCCTTTTGTACCCGAAGTGTACGAGGGAGTCACAAAATCAAGTGTCATTGTCTCGTCGCTGTACATCCGGCCAAACCAGGGTCCCCGGTTAAATCCAACCGGCAGCTCACCCACTTCCTGAATTTCGACATCAAGCCCCCATTTACGGAGTTGCGCAGCGACCCAGTATGTAGCATTTTCATAAGCGTCAGATCCAATGGGACGAGCCCCTATGCGGTTGCTGAGTATATCCAGATGCTGCATGGTACGATTATCAGTTTTTCCCATCAGCATTATTTTTTCAGTAACTTTGTTTTGAGCGTTTACAACAAAGGGAACAACAATCAGTACCGGTAATAAAAAAATCCTAAACTTACTTTTCATATTTATTTGAGTACCTTTTTTTAAAATAAATTTAACAAAGGTAATAAAACGTGAGAATATATTTTTATTTGATCTGTATACTTTTATCACCATCAAGTTAAAATCAAACTATATGAATTAAAACTTTGTTTTGTACATATACGAACAACACAACTGACTTAAATGGACAGGATTATAAAGAAATATTATTCGCTGGTTAAGAAATTTCAAAAACACGATAAAGATATTTCGGAAAAAGGGATTCATGAAAAGAGAATCATCATTTGCAAAGTACGTTCCATATTGTCGGCAATGGATATTGTCGATACAAAAATCAGGAATAGCAAAAAAGCATTTCGGCTGATGGGTAATATCCGAAATATGCAAATTCAGATTGTCATACTGCAACCGTCTGAAAAAGAGACTGGAATAAGCAGATACCTTGATCATCTTGATAAAAAATTGAATAAATCAGTAAGCAAGTTTTATATGTTTATCAAACAGAAAAAGATCCGTTTCCCTACAATTAACAGGAAGCATAACACAAATATTGATAACATCAAATCACAAATAGCTTTGCTGCACGACAATTTGATACAAAATATTTCTTTAATAGAAGTGTACGATGCCGCTGCAATACATAAAATCAGAAAGTCATTCAAACTATTTCGCTATATGATTGAAAATCTTTCGATTGTAATCAGTATTGATAAAGACATTCTTGACAAATTAAAAGAATTTCAGGATAAATTGGGGGAAATTCAGGATTATAGTATGCTAATTAAAGGTATCTGTGAATTTAACCGAAAAAACAAGAACTTCCCTATTGATGTTTTTCAATTTGAAAGTTATCGAAATAAACTGATCAGCAATTTTTCAGCGGAGATTGACAGCCTTTTAACCTTCTGTAATCAAACGAGGCAAATAACTACTGAATAAATACCAACACTTTTTTACAATATAAGTATTTTAGAGCAATTTCATATTGTGAATAGGCTTCAGATGTTATGAGCTTGTAAGCTTTTTATCATACAATCAAAATGAATAGTTGATATTGATATTGTGTTCGCTGCAAGAAAAATCCATTTCATCAAAAAAAACATAATGTGTATGCCGGTGATACTGTCGGCCTTGCAAGGAAATACTGGTTCGCGGACTTAACTGATAGCTAATCTTCAATCCAATCAGGTTCAGGTTTGCATCACTCTGATCTCCCTGAATATTCAACTGCATAATTTCTGCCTTGGTAAGTTTCATCGAATATAACGATTTTGCAGCCCCTTTCCAGGTATAAATCTGGTAATTCTCAGCATTGAGGCTGAGAGTAAGTTTTCGAAAAGGAATAAAATCATAGAAAAATTTGAATCCAAAACCGCTGCCTATGTTATAATCCTTATCATCAAAGTAGAAATAATCGGATATACTTACGCCTAAACCTATGGCGTTTGCAAATAATCTGGCTTTCATCTCTGCATTTGGATACTTTCTGTTCCAAATCAGGCCTGGCCCTAAAGCGGCAGCTTCTGATAAATAAAACGGAGTGAGCACCGAACCATCATTCTGGTTCAGTTTCAGATTGTAATAATCGAAATGCTGAAACAAACCAGCACTCAAACTTGTATTTTTATCAGAAAGCAAACTGTGAACTCTCAACGCGCCAATACCGCAAATCTGACTGGCTCTGATTTTACCTGACAATAATTCAAACTGTCCTTTCAAAAACATCCATTCATAAGGTTTTATGATTGTATTATTCAGGATTTCACCATACTCCAGCTGTCCGGCGGCAAGCACTCCAAGATCGTTATGCCCGGATTTTTCTCTTAAATAAATAACACCGGTGTCAAAGTCAAAATCAACAAATTCTGTTTGCAGGAGATTTCCTTTTTCACGGCTAAAAGTCCATGCTTTTCCCGAAACAAGCCGTGATAAAAGTCGTGAAGGGGATAACAAACCTGCAATAAATTCTCTCCCTACCCTTTCAAAACCGATTGAACGGTTGTCCAAAATCAAGTCGGATAATCTATAAGTAATTTCGCCCAATGAAGCTCCTCCAATAGTAGTGGTTATCAAATCATTAGCGGAAGGAGGCTCATTTTCATTCAAATACTCCCACGAAAGGCTGCCTAAAAAATTGAATGGAATAGTTTCGTAGAAGTTGTATCCATACATACGGGCACTGTTATGGAGTACAGAACCATGGTAGGGATGCCAGAAGAAGTTAGTTGAATATTCATCCGTATCCCATACCGGAAGTTGGTTTAAATTTGTCCGGATTGTAACAATATTAACTTTAGCGAATTCGGCATTCAAAATAAATGCATCAAAACCAAATACACTAAAATTGCACAGGCTTTCAAGAGCAATAACTCTCCAGGGTTGTTTGGGTAAAAATCTCTGAACTGAATCCCTGTGCGTGGTATCATCCATATTCAGGATTTCAGATTTTTGGATATTCATCGAACCAATCGGCAGTGTGAATAATGCAATAAAACAGATAATTGTTATAATCTTTTTCACTGCAATATATTATTGACAGT
>JAFNAU010000054.1 GCA_017860335.1 Bacteroidota bacterium | reverse complement strand
CGGCGGTTCGAATCCGTCAACGCCCACAAACCTAAAACCGAATACTTTATGTGTTCGGTTTTTTTTATTTTAATCGTTAATCGTGTGAGACAATATCGGATCAATGTAAATATCAGGTGGAGTTAAAATTTTTATGCAAAAAGACAGTCAAGTCTAAAGATAAAGAAAGGAATATCTTTTACTCCTCTAAACTGAGATCTAAAAGCTTTAATTTTAGCATTAAATAATATTTCATGATCAGTTGAGCAGTAAGTATTTTAAATCAGAAAAGCCCTTTGCTAAATGCAAAGGGCTTTTTCATACCTTTTTTAAATCATATGGTTATTTCAATAATTTAATCGTATAACTATACTGGTATTCTTTAGCTGTAAAACGATATTTATTTAGAGGAATTGCTCCCCAGGAGTTTAGTCCGCCTACACCGCGCTGGAATAAATCTACATAAAGAACCGTTTCCCAGCGTGATTTTACATCCTTCCAGTGTTGCTGTTTTTTTGTCATTCCGGGATCCAGATCTTCCGGTTTATAATTTATTGCAGCGACTGACAGAGGTTGAGCCCCTTTTATTTCAATTCCCTGACCATTGTCGGTTTTTAGTGTCAACCAGCGTACATCCGTTTTGTTGCCCGTTTCCTGCGGACGGAAATATTCAAAAGCCTGATCTTTCACCTTTCCGCTCCAGATGCCCATAAATGCATCCTGATTCCGGTCAACATAATTTTCACGTGGTCCGCGTCCATACCAGGTGAAGTTGTCCACCTCGTTGGGTAACGTCATGAGCATACCGAAACGCATCATTTCGGGTAAATCATCCGAAAGTGCTTTGTAGTCGGCTTTAATTGTCAGACTGCCGTCTTTGTTTACCGTATAAGTCAAATCAATTTTTGCTTCAACACCGCGGGGTTTTACTTCGTATTTTACGGTTACTGTGCTGTTTTGTTTCTCCAATCCTTTGTATTTTGAGGTGAGGTTATGACTTGCAGCATCCCACAACCTCAGTTTGTACTGATCGCCCGCGCCAAAATCATTATCGGTCGGAGCCCGCCAGAAATTCAAACGCGGGAGTTCATAAAATACGTTGCTTCCTTCGTTTTTGACATTATTCAGCATCTGTCCGTCTCTGAGCGAAAATACATATTCCACATCACCTGACTTTACAACAAGATTATTGTCTTTCTCTTCAGTTACCAGACTACCTTCTGCATTTTCTTTCACGAAATAGTTGTTTGTTTCAAAAGCCATTTCACCTTTAGCAGCTTCAAAACCTGCCGGAATAAGTTCAGATGCCTGTTTTGTGTAAGCATACAGTTGCAGGAAGTATTCAACGCCTGGTTTTTGTTCCAGCGCCGGAAGTTTCAGTTTTACATCCTGGCGGGTGTCAGCTTTAATTGTTACGTCAAAATTTCCTTCAGCTGAATTCTCTCCATTTTTCAGCAGCACCCATTTGAATGTATAATTTTTTGGTGAAATACCGGTAAATTTGAAATCATTGATAACGGTAATTACTCCGTTTTTAAGGTCTTTGGCTTCGAAAATGATATTTTGATACACCTTTTTCACAATGGATGTGTGAGGAATATATTTTTGATCGGGACTTATCATTCCGTCCATGCAGAAATTATCATCGTTCATCCGGTTGTATCCGCCCAGATCGCCGCCGTAAGCCCAGTAGGAACGGCCCTGCTCATCTTTTGCCGGATAACCGTGATTGTACCATTCCCAGATGAAACCTCCCTGCATATTTTTACTGGAACGCATTAAGTCCCAGTAATCCTGGAAGTTACCCATGCTGTTTCCCATGGCATGTGCATATTCGCACATGATGTACGGTCTGCCGAGATCACGCTGCGCATCCCGCGTCATGCTGTCCCAGGAGGGATACATGTGGCAGATAATGTCGGTATTCCGGTCACGCTGATAGGCTTGCTCGTACTGTACCGGACGGCTCTTGTCGCGCTGTTTTGCCCAGTCGTACATATCAAAAAATGCTTTTCCGTTGCTGGCTTCATTACCAAGCGACCAGAAAATAACTGAAGCATGGTTTTTATCCCTTTCAATCAGTCGCATAATACGATCCATATGCTGTGCGTGCCATTCGGGGAAGTTGGAAACGTTGTCCTTGCCATATCCTAAACCATGTGATTCAAGGTTGGTTTCGTCAACCAGATAGATGCCATATTCATCGCACAGCTTGTACCAAAGTGGTTGCTGTGGATAATGCGATGTACGCACAGCGTTGATATTCAGTTCTTTCATCAGTTGAATATTTCGCATCATTTCTTTACGCGTTACCGTATTTCCGGCATTGGTATTGAATTCGTGTAGATTGACGCCCTTGAAATATACTTTTTTCCCGTTTACCAGCAGTTGTCCGTCTTTAATTTCGATTTTCCGGAAACCGATTTTATGAGAAGTTGATTCTATTACACTCCCTTTTTCATCTTTTAATGTCAACACCATTGTATAGAGATTGGGAGCTTCGGCTGTCCATTGAAGTGGTGAGGAGATACGCGACTGAGGTATCTCAACATTCAGTGTTTCATTGGCAGGAATCGTTTTTTTCTGTGATTTTGAAACTATTTTTTTACCCGATTTGTCTAAAACAGCGACTTCAAGCGTTTGAATCTGAGGCGAATTTGTATAGTTCTTCAGCGAAACTTCTATGCTGAATAATCCGTTTTTGTAGTTTGTATCCAGATCGGGATGAGCAAAAAAGTCCAGAATACGGGTTTGTGCTGTACTGTAAAGATAAACACTCCGGTTGATGCCACCCAGACGCCACATGTCCTGATCCTCGAGATAGGAACCATCACTGAATTTATGTACCTCGCAGGCAAGTGTATTTTGTCCCTTGCGGATGTATTTTGTGATGTCAAACTCGGCGGGACTTTTCGAATTCTGTGTGTAACCCACTTTCTGACCGTTGATCCAGACATACATGGCGTTTGTTCCGGCATCGAAATGGATGAATACCCGTCGTCCGTCCCAGTTATCGGGGATGTCGAAATTTCTGCGGTAAGCTCCAACCGGTGAGTCTTCTCTGTCGGTGAATGGCGGACGTGCTCTGAAACCAAAACCGGTATTGACATACATCGGGATACCGAATCCATTGAACTCCCAGTTGCCCGGAACAGGCATATTTACCCAACCGCTAATGTCGAAATTTTCATTCCAGAAACCTTCGGGAATTTCACCAACTTTCGGTATCCACTTGAATTTCCAAGTACCATCAAGCGAAGCGTAAAATGGGGATTGATTGTAAACATCGGCTATTGCCAGTTTCTCATCGGGGTAGGGCAGCGAAGTTGCACGTGTTGATTCTTTGTTCACGGCAAAAACCTCCGGATTTTCCCAATCAGGCCGGGTTTGAGCTGAAAGGTTCAGCATGAACCCAAGCAAAATTAATAAAACTGTTTTTCTCATTGTTCGTTTTTTAAGTTTTTAATTTCTGAGCAGAAATAATAATTCTGAAGTGATTGTAGCACAAATTTATTAAATAATCACTTACCATTCAATATGCCTGGTTTGGAAACAGATAACTTGAACGAATAGTTACAGCTATTTGAACTTTTTTTTCTGTTTTGAAAGATAAAATTTGGCGTCAATACCGATTTTCAATACATTGTTAAATTTGATTTAAACTAACACGGCAACAATCACGGATAATCCTGAAACAGAATCTTTGTAACCAAAAAATGTTTTCCCATTGCAAAATAGTATGTAACGGCGACAAAAACTTTCAATTCTGTTGATTTTTATTTTGATAAGTTTGTTTTTGTTCGGATTATTTTAATTTTTCCCGTTAAACTTTTTAATTAAAAATCAGTCGAAATAATGATTAATTATTATCAGACAGAAATTAAGTAATTCCATTAGTATAATTTTTCACCCAAATTTCTTTTGAACATGAAAAAAAATAGTTTATTGATTCTCCTATTTTGTGCTTTTGCACTTTTTGTGTCATGTGATCCTGACGATGTGCTGGACAATAATGATTCAGGCAATTCTTCCGTTGAAACAGAGCTAGCTTCTGATTACGACTGGAATGCAGAAACTGCAACTGCTATTTCGTTGAATAACAATAATATTACTTCAGTTTCGGATGCCGTAACTATTTCAGGTTCTACTGCGACAATAACAAAAGCCGGGTATTATATTTTGAATGGAACACTGACTAACGGACAACTTATAGTGGCCGTGGATTCCGGCATTGTTAAGATACAGCTGAACGGTGTAAACTTAGCCAACACAACAGGGTCTCCGTTATATATCAAAAAATCATCCAAAACTATACTCTTTCTTGCTGACGGAAGCTCAAATATGATATCTGACGCTTCGTCATATGTCTCAGGTGAAGAACCCAATGCTGCGATATTCAGCAATTCATACCTGGCGATTACCGGCAACGGCTCACTTACTGTAAAAGGTAATTTTAATGATGCTATTTCGACTGATGATGAACTCATAATAAACAACGGAACCATAACAGCAACAGGTAAGGATGATGCAATACGTGGAAAAAACTTTTTAAAAGTTAACGGGGGAGATATAACTGCTACAGGTGGAACCGGACATGCGCTTAAATCGGACAACGCGGATAAAGCCGGTTATGGTTATGTTAAAATTGATGGTGGTACACTTAATCTTACATCATCGTCAGCCGATGGTATTCATGCTATGAAAAGAGTAATCATCAATTCCGGTAATCTGACGATATCAGCAACGGGAAGTCAGGCGTTGCATTCCGATTCGCTGGTGGTTATTAATGACGGAACTACTTTCATCAAATCGTCCAAAGAAGGGATTGAAAGTCCTTATATAGAGATGAACGGAGGCGAACTGAATATTAATGCCACAGACGACGGATTTAACTCGACTTTCGGAAATGGCGGAGAGGCAAATGATAAAAGCTGCCTGACTATAAATGGTGGTAAAACCTCGGTTAATGTAGTCAGAGGCGATGGACTCGACAGTAACGGAACAGGCAACATGACCGGAGGAATAGTGGTAGTTCACGGTCCGTCAAGTTCACCTGAAGTGGCTCTGGATGTGAACGGCGATTTTAAAGTAACCGGGGGAACCATGATAGCTTCGGGACCAAATTCAGGTAATATGATAGAAGGACCTGCAACCAGTTCGTCGCAATATTCTGTACTGATTAAATTCGGCACTAGTTCAGGTATGTTTGGAGGTCCTGGTGGAGGAACAGGAACCAATCAAATTGCAGCAGGGACAATTATCAATATCCGGGATAGTTCAGGGAATAGCCTCATAAGTTTTGTTCCTGTTCGTGCATGTTATTATGTAATTTTCTCTTCTCCGCTGCTTAAGAGCGGTTCCACTTACACCGTTTATACCGGTTCCACTGTTACCGGTGAAACCATCTGGAACGGATATTATCAGAATGGTATCGCAAACGGAGGAACTTCCCGTGGTACATTTACCGTTTCGGGAAAACTTACATCTGTAAATCTGAATTAATCACTTCTTTTATACTGATTCTTTTTTCAGACTTAATATTATGTTACAAAGAAGTAAAAAATTATCCGGCAACCGAAATAGTTTAGAATATCAGGTCTGTGAAAACAAAATGACAGGCGGTTATAAAAAGAAATTTATTTTCTGTCCGGACGCAAGTGCACTATCACTGAATTGATAGTCGCTACTTTATTATTTTGCAAGAGGAGTTTCACAATGCTGAGACTCCTTTTTTATTTTTCAAATAAGGTCTTATCAAGCTTGCACTCCTTCCAATTTCTTACTAATGGAGTATCATCGTGCAGAAATTACTCCGAATACTTTGTCTTTAGTATACAATTTGCATCTGATTTTACTTTTGTGCTTGCCCGATCTGTTACCTGAATTCAGTTGAACTCATACCTGATTTTTACTTGAAAAATTTTCTGAATTTTTTCGGAAAGTTGAAACCAATCTTATGAGTAACCCGGTTAGCAAACAGCTGACTTTTTTTATTCATAAATTTGCCTTGTTATGTAATAATATCAATAATGAAAAACATCTTATCTGATTTGTTATTAAAGCGGCAAACGAAATACATAGCCTGTTCTGACTGATAATTACATTAAAAGTGTATTTTTGCATGCTTAAAATTTTATTAAAAAAACACACACGACGAAGAAAGAGTAATTTATTATAATTGAATAATCTCATGAAAAGATTTAAACTGGTCTTATTGTTGCTTTTAGTCGCTTTAACGGGTTGCAATCATGTATTTTGTCAAAAAAAAACGGATGTCATAGTTGTGCCGGTAATCTCTGATTCCCTGGCAGGTGTCAAGAATATCCGGATACAAATTGTAACCGACAAAATTATTAGAGTTACAGCAACAGCAGAAAATAAGTTTTCCGGGCTGAAAAGTCTTATTGTTGTACCTCAACCGAAACAAAAGAAAAAATTCGATGTAACTGAAAATAAATATCAGGTTTCACTCAGTACCGATTCATTAAAGCTTAGAATTGTTAAGAAAACTGGCGAAATTACTTTTCTGGATAAGCAGGGAAAAGTGTTACTGAAAGAAAATTCCGGCGGAGGAAAGTCATTTAAACCCATTGAAGTGGAAGGCATCAAGGCTTATACTGTTCGTCAGGTCTTTGAGTCGCCGGCAGGGGAAGCACTCTACGGATTAGGGCAGCATCAGTCGGATGAATTCAATTACAAAGGTAAAAATGAATCATTGTTTCAGTACAACACTAAAGTCTCTGTTCCTTTTGTTGTTTCAAATAATAACTATGGAATTCTTTGGGATAATTATTCGCTTTCGAAATTCGGAGACTGCAGAGAATATCAGCAACTCAGTCAATTTAAACTCTTCGACAGCAATGGTAATCCCGGAGGACTTACAGCTGTTTATTCCAAAAAAGACAATTCGGAAGCTCCGATAATACGTGCTGAGTCTGTTATCAACTACGAAAATCTTTCGTTGATTAAAAATTGTCCAGAAAAATTTGACCTGAACAATTCAAAAGTAACCTGGAATGGTCAGCTTGAGGCTGATAAAAGCGGTGATTTTCATTTTATATTGCATTATGCCGGATATGTCAAAGTGTATTTTAATAATGAACCGGTTGTTACAGAACGCTGGCGTACTGCGTGGAACCCCAATGACTATAAATTTAAATACAATCTTCGTGCTGGCGAAAAAATACCCGTTCGAATTGAGTGGGAACCGGATGGTGCAGTCTCTTATATCTCACTCAAAGCATTAAGTCCGCTTGCACCTCAGGAACAAAACAAGTTGTCGCTCTGGAGTGAGATGGCCGATGAAATTGATTATTATTTTGTATATGGCAGCACGATGGATGACATTATCAGCGGATATCGGACGCTTACAGGCAAATCGCAAATAATGCCCGAATGGGCTATGGGTTTCTGGCAAAGCCGGGAGCGTTATAAAACTCAGCACGAACTGCTGGCTACCTTATCGGAGTTTCGTAAAAGAAATATCCCCATCGACAATATTGTGCAGGACTGGTTTTACTGGCCTGAAACCGAATGGGGAAGTCATAAGTTTGATCCGCAGCGCTTCCCTAATCCCGTTGGAATGGTCGACAGTGTTCATAAAATGAACGGACACATCATGATTTCTGTATGGCCTAAGTTCTACATCACTACCGATAATTATAAAGCTTTTGACAAAAACAGCTGGATGTACCAGCAAGCTGTAAAAGACAGCATTCGCGACTGGGTGGGTCCTGGTTACGTCGGCTCTTTTTACGATGCATATGCCGAAGGTGCCCGCAAACTTTTCTGGAAACAGATGAAAGGCAGTCTTTACGACAAAGGATTTGATGCCTGGTGGATGGATGCCTCTGAACCCAACGTGCAGGACAACACGGACATGGATTACCGCAAAAAGCTATGCGGACCCACTGCGCTCGGACCATCGACTAAATATTTCAACGCGTATGCTCTGATGAACGCCGAAGCAATCTATGACGGTCAGCGCAGTGCAGATTCCGATAAACGTGTATTCCTGCTTACACGTTCCGGATTTGCCGGGTTGCAAAGATACTCCACCGCTACGTGGAGTGGCGATATAGGTACGAGATGGGAGGATATGAAAGCCCAGATTTCAGCCGGACTTAATTTTGCCTTGTCGGGTATTCCATACTGGACTATGGATATCGGAGGTTTTTGTACAGAGAAACGATATGAAAACGCACAGCGATTGTTCGATCAAACCGGAACAGAGAATGAAGATCTGAAAGAATGGCGGGAACTCAATACACGCTGGTACCAGTTTGGCGCCTTTGCTCCCCTTTATCGTGCTCACGGACAATTTCCGCTGCGGGAGATATTCAACATCGCGCCTGAGAATCACCCTGCATATCAGTCAATATTGTATTATTCAAAACTTCGTTACCGGCTGATGCCATACATCTATTCGCTGGCAGGTATGACCCATTTCAACGACTATACCATCATGCGTGCTCTGGTAATGGATTATGGTAAGGATACTGTTGTAAATAACATCAGCGATCAGTATATGTTCGGTAATGCCCTGATGGTATGTCCGGTGTATGAATACAAAGCGGAGAAACGAGAGGTGTATTTTCCCAACACCACAGGCTGGTATGATTTCTATACCGGTAAACACATTGAGGGAGGTCTTCATTTGCAAACCGACGCGCCTTATTCGCACATGCCGTTATTTGTTCCCGAAGGAGCTATTATTCCGTTCGGTCCGGATATTCAATATACGCGTGAGAAAAAGCCTGAAAGCATAACCTTGTATGTTTATGGAGGAAGAAATGGTTCATTTACCCTTTATGAAGACGAAGGAATCAACTACAACTATGAAAAGGGCAAGTATTCAATGATTACATTCACTTATGACGAAAAAAACGGACTTCTGGAAATTGGCAATAGAATAGGTTCATTCACAGGAATGCTGGAAAAACGTGAATTCAACGTGGTGTTTGTTGACAAAGTAATACCTAAATCCTGTAATCCTGACACAGTTGGGATGAAGGTAAATTATACCGGACAAAAACTGACCTTGAAACTCAAATAAAGAGATGAAATATGAATATGTCAGAAACAGTTATATATAGAGTAATACTTATTTTTAATTCAGTAAAAGATGAATAAGCTACGAAAAAATACCATTTTGCTATTGGTCTTTATTCATATATTGATTTTAGTTTCCTGTAAAGAGAAACAGGTCATTGAACCTGATATAAGGCTGGCTCAGGAAGAAATTAATTTTTCCGGTAAAAGCGGTAGTAGTTTGTTAACTATCAATACCAATTTACCCTGGAAAGCTGAAAGTTCACAATCCTGGTGCAGCCTTACACCTGCCAGTGGTGACCCGGGCACTCATTATATTACTGTTGCTGTTACAGCTAATGCCACTTCAGGGACTCGTGAAGCACAAATCACGATCACTTCCGGGTCTCTTTCAAAATATAATATTGATGCTGCGGGAGCGGATATTACAATTGCATTGCAGTCGACTTCACCATTCATTACCAGCATACAACCAACCTGGATTACACTCAAAAGCACTTCCGCAGATGGAAAAACACTGGCGTTTAGCGTTTCAGAAAACACATTAACACAGTCGCGTGAGGGCACAATTACTTTTACACTTGGTGATATTACCGAAATAGTTACTGTACGCCAGGCTGCTAAAAACATCGGTATTCCGGCAGACAAATCCGGAATGGAAAGCGACGCGTTAGTGTTAGCCAAAAAAATGACATTAGGCTGGAACCTGGGTAATACACTCGAAGCAATCGGAAGTGAGACTGCCTGGGGAAATCCGAAAACATCAAAAACCTTAATTGATGCGGTAAAAGCAACAGGTTTTAATGCCGTTCGCATTCCCTGCGCCTGGAATGGGTATATCGAAGATC
>JAFNAU010000053.1 GCA_017860335.1 Bacteroidota bacterium | reverse complement strand
TCCAACTTAGGGGGCTTGGTTTTATAAAACAAAAATCCCGTATCTGATTTTCAAACAGATACGGGTATATTTTCAATAAAAATATTTTTTATCGGACAATAATAATTTTTTTATTAAGAGCAACGAAGAGGGTAAAAACTGGATAACTTATGACTCCCCTCTTGTCATGTACTTCTATGGTTCACCTTACTGCGACCCCGCCGATCCGATTATTGCTGCCACTTACGTGATGATCGCGGCTGAGTCACTGGGTCTGGGTACCTGCATGATTGGCAGTGTTCATCCGTTAATCCAGTACGGGAAGAAAGCCGAAAAACTAAGAAAAAAATATCAGATAAAATATAAAAGCAGAGAAGGATTGTTTGTTATATTCGGCTATCCGGCCGTACATTACAACAGGGGAATTATGCGTACCTTTGCCTCCGAGACAATTTAAAATGAAAGATTAAACTCATTTTTTTCATCACCTGAATAAACAAAATTAAGATATTCCGGTTTTAATACAGATAAAATTCATAATTTTGTACACTAATTTTAAATTCAATATATTCATGAATATTACCGACCGTTTTTTGAAGTATGTAAGTTTCACAACTACTTCAGATGAAAAAACAAATCTGACACCAAGCACACCCGGGCAAATGATTTTTGCCAGATACCTCGTAGATGAGTTGAAATCAATTGGCATGAAAGAAATTACCCTGGATAAAAACGGGTACGTTATGGCGACCTTACCTGCCAACACCGACAAAGATGTGCCTGTAATTGGCTTTATTTCGCACATGGACACCAGCCCCGACGCCAGCGGTAAAAATGTGAAACCACGCGTTGTTGAAAACTACGACGGGAGCGATATACTGCTCAATGAGGAAAAACTTATTCTCTTCGAAACTGATAAATACCCCGAAATACTCCAGTACAAGGGTCAGGACATCATTGTCACAGATGGTACTACCCTGCTGGGAGCCGACGACAAAGCCGGATTGGCCGAAATCGTTACTGCTATGGAGTACCTCACCGAACATCCCGAAATCAAACATGGAAAAATCCGCATCGGATTTACACCCGACGAAGAAATTGGTCAGGGTGCCGATCATTTCGATGTGAAAAAATTTGACGCGGTATGGGCGTATACCATGGACGGAGGCGAAATTGGCGAACTGGAATTTGAAAACTTCAATGCTGCTTCGGCTAAAGTTACCATTAACGGACTTAACGTTCATCCCGGATACGCTAAACACAAGATGAAAAATTCGATGCGCATTGCCACACAGTTTGTTAGCATGTTGCCGCGTCACGAAACACCCGAACACACAGAAGGTTACGAAGGCTTCTATCACCTCACAAATATTGAGGGTACTGTAGAAAAAACACTCCTGACATACATCATCCGGGATCATGACCGTGACCGTTTCGAACGCCGTAAAAAGGAAATACAACATCTGGCTAATAAGATCAATGCTGAATATGGTGAAAATACCGCGATTGTTGAAATGCGCGATCAGTATTACAATATGCGTGAAAAGGTAGAGCCGGTTATGCATGTGGTCGACCTGGCTTTCGAAGCCATGAAAGCGGTAGACGTAAAACCCAACGTTAAACCCATCAGAGGTGGTACCGACGGAGCCAGATTGTCGTTCGAGGGTCTGCCCTGTCCGAATATCTTTGCCGGTGGACATAACTTCCACGGACGATTTGAATATGTACCTGTTCAGTCCATGGAAAAAGCTATGATGGTCATTGTGAAAATTGTGGAACTGCTCGAGAAAAAATCATGACTTTCAGCATAAAACAATTGCAATACAACGTTAAACCAGTAAAATAACTTTAAATAAAAACTATAATAAAATCACTCCCGTTGATTTAAAACCGGGTAATCAGAACAATGAAAACTACTCCATTTACAGACATTCACATTGCTTTAGGTGCTAAAATGCATGAATTTGCCGGCTATAATATGCCTATCGAATATAGCGGAATCAACGACGAACATATCACAGTACGCACCGGTGTGGGTGTTTTTGATGTTTCGCACATGGGCGAAATCTGGGTGAAAGGTCCTAAAGCACTGGATTTAATCCAAAAACTGTGTTCTAACGACGCTTCAAAACTCACTCTGGGTCAGGCTCAGTATTCCTGCTTCCCCAACGGAAAAGGCGGAATAGTCGATGACATTATCATTTACTATTTCGAACCCGAAAAATACATGCTGGTAGTGAATGCCTCTAACGTAGAAAAAGACTGGAACTGGCTGAACGAGAACAATTCCGAAGGCGCCATACTCGAAAATGCTTCTGAACACACCGCGCAACTTGCAGTACAGGGTCCAAAAGCAACCGAACTGTTGCAACGTCTCACATCCGTTAATCTCTCCGAAGTACCGTACTATCATTTCACTGTAGGTGATTTTGCCGGAATACCCCATGTAATTATCTCAAATACAGGTTATACTGGTGCTGGTGGGTTTGAACTTTATTTCTACCCCGAACATGGCGTAAAAATATGGAATGCCCTGTTTGAAACCGGTAAGGACCTTGGTATCAAACCTATCGGACTTGGAGCCCGTGATACTCTGCGACTCGAAAAAGGTTTCTGTCTTTACGGAAATGATATTGACGATACCACATCACCTATCGAAGCCGGCCTGGGCTGGATTACCAAATTTGCAGAAGGCAAAAAATTCACCGATCGTGCGCTGCTCGAAAAACAAAAAGCTGAAGGAACTACGCGCAAACTGGTACGGTTTGAACTGAAGGAAAGAGGTATTCCCCGTCATGGTTATGATATTGTAAACGCCGATGGCGTGAAAATCGGTCATGTTACTTCCGGCACCATGCTGCCCGACAGCAAAAAAGGTATAGGAATGGGTTATATTGATGCTCCATATTTCAAAAACGGAGAACCTGTTTATGTTCAGATCAGGAATAAGAACCTTGAAGCAGTGATTGTAAAATAGACAGTTAATTCAGTAATTATCAGACATAAAAAAGGCTTCTTTCGAAGCCTTTTTTTATCTCAATAAGTTGACATGTCCTTTCAGTTTATAGACTTTATCGTCCGAACCTCGGGCATTGACGATATAAAAATATGTGCCTTCGGCAGCCGGCTTTCCTCCGATTGTTCCATTCCAGCCCTTCGCGGGATCAGAAGAAGTGTAAACCACCCTGCCCCAGCGATTATAAACCGTACAATGATACTCGATAATTGACCGGTAAGCTACCCTGAACTCCTCGTTGTAACCATCATTATTCGGAGTAAACACAGCCGGTGCAATAATTGATGATTCCATCACAATTACATTAACTGAAGATGAGTCGGTACATATACCATTGGTTACATTCAGTTCAATTTTATAATTTCCTGCCTTTGAAAAAGTATATAAGTGGTCTTTCTCGGAACGAGCCATCAGCTTTTCACCATTCCGGTAAATTGTCCAGAAATAACTTCGCACGTTTGGTGTCGGATTGCTGGAGAACTGAATATCGAGAGGCGCCGAACCCTCAATATCCGTTTCTTTCTCCGGACGATCATTCTCATTTTTTTCATCCCGGGTCGTGGTAATACTGGTTATATTGCATTTTACAGCTTTTGTTTCATACTCAGCCGATGTGAGGGATATTTCAGGAATATTGAGCAACGATGTAAACTGGTCGCCTTTCAGAGTAAAAGTTGTTTTGGTAAACGGGGTTGGAACAGCAATCAACGGGCTCGGTTTTTTAACTTCTTCGGTATGTTTTATCACTTTCCATTCTTTTTTATCCTTATCCCATTCAAGTGTGTTGTATTCAATATCAAAGTAACGGTCGATGGAGAATATGCCTCCAGTCGTATTCTGATAATTAAATTCCGGTAGATTACCGGTTAAATTCAATAGAATATTTTCGCAGGGTATTTCACCGTCAGTTGCACTTATAGAAGTAAACGCGGGCAAATATTGCGAATAATCGAACACCCAGAAACGCGCCACATCTTTTCCGTTCACATTGATAATGTAACCGGTATTGTTCTTTGGATCAATATAGGTTTCCGTCGGCGAAACAATTGAAACACTTGTCATTTCGGTTTTTACTCCATCCAGGAAAGTGTACCATTTAACCGAATTTGTATTTTCTGTGGTTGTATAATGTATCTCGGCTGCATTATCAATCGGTGAAAAAATATAAATATAGTCAAGTCCGGTTGCTTCATTATACACTGTATAATTGCCCGTGGCCTGAATCTGTGAATATGTATTCACAGCAAGGACAGACATCATCAATAAAAGAAAAAAATGTTTCATATTAATCCGGGTTTGGCAGGATTTCTTACTACCGGGTAAACTTATTTAACGAGTTAATTAACTTTCAGTAATTTTAATGCACTGTTTTCGTTTATTCTACAAAAATACATCTTTTTTATTTTGAAAAACAAAAAAACGTCCGATTTATTATTGTTGACAGCCTTTCCAATCTATAAATTTTGTACATTTGCAATTTAAACGCTAAAACTGTAGTATAATTTTATTGTTATTTTGAAAATTATGAGAATCAAAATAAGTACATTACTTCTTGTGCTTTTAACTATTTGTTCCGCAATAATATATGCACAGAAATCCGAAATACCTACCAAAATTGTTGACGGGAAAGAGTATTATATATATCAGGTTGAAGCTGGTGAAGGATTATACTCTATCAGCAAGAAATTCGGGGTTACACAGGCTGATATTAATAATGCAAATCCACAAATTTACGATGGCATAAAAGCCGGACAGGAAATATTAATTCCCAAAACCGGAAAAGTTAAACAACCAACAACCCGGGTTAAAGATGAAGATGAAGGATTTATACTTCATACGGTAGAAAAAAAACAAACACTGTTTGCAATAAGCCGCAAGTATGATGTCACACAGGAGGAAATACGTGAAGCTAACCCACAGCTGGCCGAAGGTCTGAAAACAGGTGATGTGCTGCGTATACCAATAAAAAAGAAAAACACCGAACCTTCCGAAAAACGAAAAGAAGAAAAATTATCGAAAGAAGAAAAAAAGAAACTGAAAGAAGCTGAAAAAGAACCGGTTAAGACCGGAACAGTACCAACTACACTGCATATCGGAACGAATGAAACCTATTTCATTCACCGTGTTGAACTCAAAGAAACCCTGTACTCCATCAGCAGAATGTATAATGTAAGTGTGGAAGATATCATACGGCTTAATCCTGAGACATCATCGGTTTTGAAAACCGGAACAGACATAAAAATTCCTTATCAAAGTCCCTCAAATGGCCACGAATTGGTTGCTGAAACCAAAGTTAAACAGAAAACGTCGTATAAAATAGCATATTTACTCCCTTTCATGCTTGATAGCGAGAAAAAAGATCCTACGGTAGAGAAATTTATTGAATTCTACATGGGTTCACTGCTTGCCATTAACAATATAAAAAATGGAGATTTCAAAATCGATATTTACACCTATGATACCGAAAAAACCGAAGTGCGGATTAATGAAATACTTAATAAGCCCGAAATGCAAAAAATGGATCTGATCATAGGTCCGGCTTATACCGCTCAAATACCGGTGCTGACTGACTTCTCGAACCGGAGAAAAATAAACACAATCATCCCTTTCAGTTCCAATATAAATAATATTGAAACCAATCCGTATGTATTCCAGTTTAATCCGGATAACGACATTCAAAAAGATTTTACAGCCGATCAGTTCAGGTATAAATTCAGCGATGCCAACATTATATTCGCTGAGACCAATAATGGAAAATGGTCGGAGGATGGAACAGATTTTTTCAAATTCCTGCTACAGAAACTTAACAAATCAAACACTCCATATACCAGAATTGGTTCTGATATCCTTTCGCTGAAAACCATAGAAAGCAATCTCCGTACTGATAAAAGAAACATCATAATATTCAACAGCGAAGACTATTCTTCCATTCAGATTTACCTCAGCAAACTGTTTGATCTCAGCACCTCTTACGACGTAAGTGTTCTGGGTCAGTATTCATGGCGCAATAAATCAGGTAAAAAACCAAAAATGTACTATATTGCTCCATTTAATCCCGACATTGTTTCTGCCGAAAAAACTCTGTATGAAAGTAATTATAAACTTTATTACAAACAATTTCATTCAGACAAAAATCCGCGTTTCGATATGCTTGGGTATGATTTAACAAATGGTTTCCTGAAGCAAATGGATAATACC
Organism: Bacteroidota bacterium; assembly: GCA_017860335.1. Taxonomy (GTDB): domain Bacteria; phylum Bacteroidota; class Bacteroidia; order Bacteroidales; family Paludibacteraceae; genus UPXZ01. Next base: position 3,418 of record JAFNAU010000053.1, on the reverse strand, counting down.
GGATTTAAGTTTAACGAAAAATCGAAAACGTTGAAATTTGACGGAGGTATTCAGTCGGGATATAATTTCAAACGCACCAGTGATGGCGGCGGTTTTATCAATCAACAACTTTATTTAATTGAAGATGCACCAAAACGTAAATAAGTTTCTCAGGTTTCTTTTTTCCGGATTGCTTTTTCTTTCTTTATTTCCTGCCGTAAAGGCTCAAACCGTACTGTTAGACCCACCTGAAGTTTACCTGGGTGCAACAGGTGGAATGACGGGTTCTATGGTCATGTTTAATCCGACAGTCAATCAAACAATGCCATTACTCGGTTACAACGGAGGCTTATCCTTCCGTTTCGTTACCGAAAGCCATTGCGGACTCCAGATAGAGGCAAACTATTCGCAGCGTGGCTGGGAAGAAGCCAGTGGAGATTATTCGCGAAGAGCTGATTATGTGGAATTTCCGTTATTGACACACTTATACTGGGGAAAAACGAATCGTTTTATTTTTAATCTTGGGCCCAAATTAAGTTATCTGCTGCAAGAAACTGATCTTGTCAACAATGTAACAACACCTGAAGAACAACAAAAAACTCCCATCTATCATCCGTTTGATTACGGAATTGCTGCCGGATTTGGATATAATTTGCATACCCGCAGAGCTGGTGTATTTCAGTTAGAAACAAGAGCTTACTATGGATTAAGCAACATTTTTGCCGATACAAAAAGAGATTATTTCCGGGCTTCCAACTATCTGAACATTTCCGTCAGCCTGGGTTACTACTTTCAGCTGACAGGCAAAAAAGACATCTCTGAATAAGATCTGACCACAATTCTGCTGATTTGCTGAAAGTTTTTTTAATTTTATCAAACCACATTTTCCACAACATGACAATTCTACATATTGAAACTTCCACCAGCGTTTGTTCCTTTGCCTTAAGCCACAATGGTGAATGTATTTTTGATATCAGCAATTACGAAGGTGCTAATCATGCTGCAAAATTAAGTCTATTCGTAGAACAGGCGCTAAACAAGATGAAGGAATTAAATCTTACTCCCGATGCCGTTGCAGTAAGTGGTGGTCCCGGTTCTTACACCGGTTTGCGCATCGGAGTGTCCACAGCAAAAGGCTTATGTTACGGATACAATATCCCGTTGATTGCTGTCAGTACGCTCGAGGTGATGTGTGTTGAGGTGCTTAAACATTTGCCCGATGCCGAAAAACCTGTACTCTGTCCCATGATCGACGCGCGCCGGATGGAAGTTTATACTGCAGCATACGATACTGAACTAAAAATCATCAATGAAATAACTCCTGAAATAGTAACAGAAAATTCGTTCATCGAATTGCTTGAAAAGCAGCCGGTTATATTTTTTGGAAACGGATCGGAAAAATGCATGCAAGTCCTGACGCATCCGAATGCACATTTTATTCCCGAGATAGTGCCTCTTGCAAAAAATATGATCCGTCTAGCCGAAGAAAAATTCAATGCCGGTGATTTTGCTGATGTGGCATACTATGAGCCATTCTATCTGAAGGAATTTCAAGCCACTACCCCAAAATCACTGCTGGGACAATAGAAAACTGAATTTGAAATGACAATAAATATATAATCTGCACATTAAAGAATGCAGAAAAAAAGGTATCCTGTTGAAAGATACCTTTTTTTACACCAAAGAATCAATTCCTAATCCGGATATTCATAAAATCCTTTACCGCTTTTTCGTCCCAGGAGATTTGCTCTCACCATCTTGCGCAGCAATGGATGAGGCCGGTATTTATCGTCGCCAAATTCCTTATGAAGCACTTCCATAATGGCAAGACAAACGTCAAGACCTACCAGATCGGCTAACGCAAGCGGACCAATGGGATGACCTGCACCCAGTTTCATGGCTTCGTCAATTTCCTCTTTTGTTGCAACACCATCCGCCAGCGCGCCAATTCCTTCGTTAATCATCGGTATGAGCAGACGATTGACCAGAAAACCGGGAGCTTCATTCACCTGTACAGGTACTTTACCGATTTCTTTTGCCATTTCCGAAATGTACACGTATGAGCTGTCGGATGTTAGCTGTCCCCGGATAACTTCCACCAGCCTGAGAACCGGAACCGGATTGAAAAAATGCATCCCGATAACTTTTTCGGGTCGTTTTGTTGCTGCTGCAATTTCGGTGATGGAAAGTGAAGAGGAATTGGTTGCCAGAATGCAATCCGGGTTGCAGATTTCATCCAGTTCCCTGAAAATGCGCTTTTTAAGTTCCATGTTCTCGCCAACAGCTTCAACAACCAAAATACAGTCTTTCACATCGTCGTAGTTTAGTGTGGTGTTAATTCTGCTCATGATTGCCTGTTTTTCTGCTTCTGTCATTTTTTCTTTGGCAACCATTCGAGAAAGGCTTTTATCAATATTGCCCGCTGCCCGCTGCAGAAGTTCGTCATTCAGGTCTTTCATCACAACACGATATCCGCCCTGTGCGAATGTCTGAGCAATTCCGTTGCCCATGGTTCCAGTTCCTATAACGGCAATTTTTTTATTTTTCTGATTATTTTCCATCGAATTCTGTTTTTTGCTTATTTAAAAACGCTTTCATTCCTTTTTTCTGGTCCTGAGTGTCGAAGCAACGGGCAAAAAGTTCCATTTCCAGTTTAATTCCGTCTTCCATGCATAAATCCCAGCCATCATTAATAGCTTTTTTTGCATTTACAACGGCTACTGGTGCCTGTACAGCAATAGCCTGAGCCATTGTCATCACTTCTTCTGTAAGCAATCCGGGCTCAACCACCTTATTCACCAGTCCGATATTCATTGCTTCTACCGCGTTGATTATTTTACCAGTGAAAATGAGTTCTTTGGCTTTTGCGAAACCGATAAGCCTCGACATACGCTGAGTTCCCGAAAATCCGGGTGTGATGCCCAGACTTACTTCCGGGAGACCAAATTTTGCTTTAGTGGAAGCAATCCGGATATCGCAAGCCATGGCAAGTTCGCAACCACCGCCAAGAGCATAACCGTTGACCGAAGCAATGACCGGTTTTTGCAAAGTCTCAATTTTTCGTAAAACGGAAGCTCCCAATTCCGCAAATGCTTTTGCGTCGGCATAACCCATTCCTGTCATGGACTGAATATCGGCTCCCGAAACGAATGAACGTTCGGTTCCGGTAATAACTATCACTCTTACGGATTCATCTGTATTTAATTTATCAAAAACATTGCTCAGTTCATTGAGAATTTCAACATTCAACGCATTCAATGTTTTGGGCGCATTTATTGTTATTGTAGCAATAAATCCTTCCTGTTGAATTATTAGATTTTGTTCCATTGTTTTTATATCAATTAATTAGTCGCTCCTTAATAATTCATTTTTAAGCAGCTTGTGAGTAAAAATTTTGCCTGTAGAGAATTTGAAAAATAAAAGATAATAACTTTTCTTT
>JAFNAU010000230.1 GCA_017860335.1 Bacteroidota bacterium | reverse complement strand
ATCATTCGTTCTGGTTGAATACACATCTACAGATCCGGAAATTCTGTCTTTTAACACAGAAAAGTCAAGTCCTAAATTTACTCCTGTTCTGGATTCCCAACCAAGATTATCATTGCCGAGTGTTGAAATATACTCGGTCATGGTATAATTGGCATCTCCCTGGTATAAATAGTAATTGTTGGATATTTTTGAGAGAGTACTGTAAGGTTTGATTGATTGATTGCCATTGGTACCATAGGATCCCCTGATTGCCAAAGCATCTAAAAAGGATAAATTTTTCATGAAGGATTCTTTATGAATATTCCAATTGACACCTACCGATGGGAAATTACCATATTTTTTATTAGCGCTAAAAGCAGAATATCCATCCCTGCGGAAGGTACCGGTAAGAGCATATTTATCGTTGAAGGTATAGGTAAGACGAGCCATCTTCCCAATGGCTTTTGTTCCGCTACCTGAAGTACTTACCGTTTGTGTTTGTCCTGCCTGTAAACGATAATAACCTAATTGAGGGTTGTCGAATCCTTGTGATGAAGAGGTTTGACTATAAGAATCGTATTTTTCAGTAGAATGAAGCAAAGTTAAATCTACGTTGTGTTTGTCGGCAAAGCTATTGTCTGATAACCGTAAAAAGAGGCATCTTCACTAAAATTCAGGGTGTGGGAGTATGTCGCAGTGTAAGTCAGTCCTTTTACCCAGGGCACTTTAATTGTGCCGGTAAAAATGCCGTTCAGATTATAAGCCAGGTCTTTCGACTCATCTGCTATTGCCCAAAACGGGCTATTGAACGATGTCGTTGTTTGGGGGAATTGCCTATAGCTTCCATCTTCATTATAAATATCAGCATAAGGGCTAAAAGCGTATACATTAGTATTAGAACCGACACCATATAAACGGTCTTTTGGATAGTCTCTCATGCTGAAATATGATTTGAGGCCCAGTGTCAACCAATCGGTAATTTTTGATTCCAGATTTACCCTGAAGGAGTAGTGTTTATATAAATCGTTAAGAATTACACCTTTTTGGCTTGTGTAGTTAGCAGACATATAATAATTCATTTTTTCAGTTCGGTTAGAAACACTCAACGAAGTATTTTGATTAAATCCGGTCTGTCTGAATAGATCGTATGGATCGACTAACGTAGCCTGATGATCAGGTGTCGCATCGTAATTCTTTTTTTCAATAAGTTGAAGATAATTTGGTGTTTGATCCAGTGCAACAACGGTTCCGTTATCGTTCAGAATGTCATTCAAACGTTGCAGATATCCTTTTGCATCATATACTTTCAGTGGTTCTAATTCATTTACAACCCCATAACTTGATTCAAATGAAATTTTTGGCTTTCCTCCGATTCCACTTCCTTTTTTTGATTCAATAATAATTACACCATTTGATGAACGGGAACCATAAACTGCCGCTGCACTTGCGTCCTTCAGTACTGTTACCCTTTCAATATCAGCCGGTGAAATATCGGACATGTTGCCTCTGAAAATAGTACCATCCAATACAATAAGAGGAGTGTTGGATGCAGCAATTGAATTTTGGCCCCTAATGGTGTATTCCGGAACTCCACCAGCTTTATTGGCTTCCCCGATGTTCAAACCGGCAATAGTACCTTTCAGTCGGTCCATCAGGTTATTAGAAGGAACTTTCTCATAGGTTTCCAAATTTGCCGTGGCAACGGCACCCGTAACCGCTTGTTTTTTTTGAGTTCCATAACCAATGGCTACAACCTCATTTAATAATACAGTCTGTTCGATCAGTATAACATTATATACTCTTTTCTTCTCCACTTTTATTTCCTGCGAAACCATACCGATACATGAGATTAGTATCGTCTCATTTTCCTGCACGTTCGAAAGTAAAAATTTTCCGTTTCTATCGGTAATTGCTCCATTATTGGTACCTTTTACCAAAACTGTTGCCCCGATTATGGCAACACCTGTTTCGTCGGTTACAGTACCGGAAATTCCAAGTGAATTAGACTGCGAAAACAAAGGCTCTGATAGACATGCTAATGTCAATATGCCCAATAGAATGAGTTTAATCGTTTTTCCCATTTTAATAGATTATAAGATGTGTTTTTTATGAATTAGTATTTAAGATTTTCTGTGTAATACGATTGTAGCTTTATAACAATCTATAGGCTAAGTGGTGTCTTTTGTATTCATGGCTTTTGTGATTTGTGTTTTTTCATTAGTAATTTGAATATAATATTTTTTTAAGATTATTCATAATACAATGTAAAATTACAATATATTAACCTTAAAAGATATGGCTTTCCTTATTATTTATATGGACAAACTTATAGTCAACTTGAATGAAAAGTAAGCTAAAAATGAATACATACTTGTTGATAAATGAAAATTTGTAATCCCTGATTCATGCTTTTTGCTATGTACAGTTTTATTGTATTGCTTTAATAATCAGGCATGCACCACCTCCGGAAGCAAGTTTTACATGTACAAAATCTTTTGATTTGAGTGTTTTGATCTCGGCTTTCAATACTTCCCTGTTTGAGAGATAATGAGCATTATCTCCATCCTGAATGATGTTTACTTCATATTTCCCGAATTTAAGAAAATTTAAAGGTATATCCAGTTCGCGTGCCGATTCGTTGGTTGCAGCGCCAACAAGCCAAACTCCATCGGCTGCCTGACGAGTTATAACAATATATTCACCAATCTTGCCCGACAGTGTTTTACTCTCCCTCCATGGCATTTTTTGTGCAGAGATAAATTTCAGCAAATCGGGATATTTGCGGTAATACTCCGGAATATCGGGAATAATAGTTGCTCCTGAAAAAACAATCAGCGTGCGTGCGGCTTCCGAAACCAGCGTTGAAGGAACTGGTTGATTTTCATCTGTTCGTGTAGTTTTTCCCTGACGGAGGTCGAACATGCCATTACACATATCAATCGGCCCCGCAACCATGTTCACGAATACCGAGGTAACAAAAGTTGAAGGCACGAAAACACGATGCGCATCTAGTTGCGAATGGCAGTACTCGCGGGTTACGGCATTGGGATAGGTGCGCATCTGTCCGTAAGGGTGAACCGGGCTATCATGAAAATCGCAGAGCAAATGATTCTGGGCACAAAGTTCTGTGATTTTTCGGGTCCTCACATTTTTTTCTGCTGGAGTTCCACTCATGACACTTTTCCTCCTTTGACCGGATCGGAATCTTTGCCAAACTCGGGGCCATACCAGTCAGCATCAAGTACAAGATATTTAATGTTATTTTCCGAAGCAAATTCAACCATCCGTTTCCATGAAGGCAGAGACATTTCATATTTAAAGTCATCTACTACTGCACCGTTAATACGCCAGTCCCAAACGGCTACTCCTGGCTTAACCCATGAAAAATCCATACTTTTTGGTGGAAGTGGATTTAGTAACTCCAGAATATGCGAATCAACTAAATCGCCCGGAGTTTTTCCGTACATAATGACTCTCCATGCGGTACCCGGTTTCGATGCAACCTTAAATAAAGTTTCTCCTTTTTTCGACTCCAGCGCCAAAGGGTCTCCACTCGTTAAATCGGCTTCATGAATTGCTAAGTACTTTCTGTCATCAACCTTAACAGTCATAACAGGCAAACGCTTACCGTCACTGTCTGATAATTTTTCAGGGCCAATATTAGCATTTTCTCCATTATAAAACCAGGCTGTATAATTGTTTGTAAAATTAAATTCTGTCAATTCCTGATCTGCTTTTCCGGAAGGATACTCATAACGAAAAGCAACACCATCGTTATAAGCACGGGCAACGATTTTATAAGACTTTAAATCTAACGTAAGCTCATTGAAAACATCTGCGACGGAAACTCTTTTTCCCCAAACCGGGTTCCAGACTGTTCTTACAGAACGGCGGCTGGTTTTAATCAGAACAGGGCCGTCAATTCCGGTTAATCCCAGATTCGATTTACCAATAAGTTGATTTCCATGCACGGTGAATGCATATGAAATCTCTCCCTTTGGACTAAAGTTAAACGATAATTCCAAATTTTTGTTCGGAGACACAAGTGCTACCGGAATTTTTATATTTCGGGCAACAACAGGTGAGTTAATAGTCATTATGACTAAACTAATATAAACGAGAATTTTTACTTTGTTCATAATTCGAATATTATTTTCTTACGTTCGGGGTGTTTCGTATTACCTCCAGCCGCCTCCTGAAATTCTTTACAATTTCGGAATTACCTTCAGCAACGTTCAATTTTTCTGAAATATCGTTACGGAGGTTATACAATTCATCTTTGCCATAACTTTCTTTTGGAATAAATTTCCAGTCTCCTATCCGAATAGCCAGCTTCCCCCCGTCATTTTGAATCAACACTTCATTATGCTTTGTTTTTGTTGCTTTCCCTAAAAGCACCGGCAGAGCATTTCTGCTGTCGGGTGCATCCCCCTCCTGTAGATTAACGTTCAACAATTTGGCGAATGAAGCAAAAAGATCGATGAACCCAACGGGGGCATCGCTAACAGCAGGTTTGATCCTGACTGGCCAACTAACTATAAACGGAGTTCTCGTGCCTCCCTCATACAGGGAGTTTTTGTCGTCTTTTAAAACACCGGCTGGTTCGTGTCCATTTAGATTTTCAAGACCTCCATCTTTATACCCAAACTCAAACCTGACAGCAGATCCGTTATCACTGAGAAAAACGATCAGTGTGTTTTTCCTGATTTTCATTTCTTCCAATGTTTTCAGGATTTCGCCAACAGACCAATCCAATTCCTGAATTACATCGCCGTAAACACCACACTCACTGCTTCCTTTAAACCGTGGATTCGGTATCCGGGGCTCATGAATACTATGAGTTGCGAAATACAAAAAAAATGGTTTTTGAGCATTCTGCCTGATATAATTTACTGCTTTTCCGGTAAGTACATCGGTCATATCTTCATCTTTCCACAGAGCGTTGGTTCCACCGGTCATATAGCCGATTCGACTGACACCATTAACAATGGTCTGATCATGCCCCTGTTTATATTTTAATGTCAGTAGCTCCGGATGTTCGAGTCCGGTAGGCCAATTCCCAACAGGCTTGCCATAGCTCACCTGAATCGGGTCATTGGAATCTAATCCAACCACTTTCCCATTTTCCATATATACACAAGGGGTTCTATCATTTGTTGCCGGAAAAATAAATGAATAGTCGAATCCAATATCATTTGGAGAAGGTTTTACAAGTTTATTGTAGTCCAGTTTACCATCTCCGAGACCAAGATGCCATTTCCCGACACACCCGGTGGCATAACCGGCTTGGTGCATCATTCCGGCCAATGTCAAAGATTTTTGTGAGATTGACATTGGAGCGGTTCCAGGAAGAATGGATACTTTTTTTCTCCACGCATACTGACCGGTTAACAGGGAATAGCGGGAAGGCGTGCTGGTTCCGGCTGGGGCATAACCGCTGGTAAACCGAATGCCATTTGCCGCCAAACGGTCAATATTCGGAGTTTCCAATTTAGTGCCACCGTAACAAACCAGGTCACCATACCCCAAATCATCAGCAAGTATCACAATGATATTTGGTTTTTCCTGCTTAACATTTTTTGCTTCAATTTTCAGAAAAGGTGAAGCGAGCAGAAAAAAAGATAGAAAACTTTTTATTATCGAAGTATTCATAATTCAATTATTTAATCACTAATACAAATGACCAGGCGCTTAAAATGTAAATAATCATCTATATACGTGTGTCATGTGCAAAGAATAAACAGGTTGAAAAACCTATTAAAATTGAAACATCATAGATTGAAAACAATTTGGATAAATAACTTTCAGCTTGTTAATTCTTTGGAACAATTCGAATAGCCTGACCTCCGGATGCATTCAAATTGAATTTTAAGATTGTTTCCGAAGTTACTGTCATTTTCCGGATTTGAACATGAGTTCGTGTTTTGATAGTTGGATTATCGGAATAGATAGTAGCATCATATTTTCGTCCCTTTTCAAGAAAATTAAGTGATAAATCTACTTCTCGAGCTTCAGTATTTGTAACCGTTCCAACAAACCAATCGTTGCCGCTGCGGCGAGCAATGGTAGCAAACTGACCTATTTCGTCATGAATAACTTTGGTATCGTCCCATACAACAGGAACTTTATCGAAGAACTCAAGTTCAGGCTCATCCTGAATATCAGAGGGTTTGTCGTACCAATACATAAATTGCAGCGGGCTGTAAAAAATAACAGCAAGTGCCAGCTGATGCCCTGAGGTAGTTTTCATATACCGGGCTAAGTTGGGTTTAATGCCATTTTGATGATAATAACAAATGGTATGATCAGCAGCGCCAGCCACAAAGCGGGTAAAAGGAAGTACGGTGCTATTGGTTGCTTCTGGCATCTCTTCATTTCCCCGAACACCTTCCTGTGTTAACAGATTCGGATAGGTTCGGCTAAATCCGGTAGGACGGTATTCGTCGTGTATATCAACCATCAGGTTGTATTTAGCGCATTTTTTCACTGCTTCGTGCATCCAGGTAGTCCAATGCTGCGAACCCACATGTACAAACCCGAATTTAATACCTTTCACTCCCCATTCTTTGTATAGCGGCAGTATTTCGTCGAGTTGTTTGTACAATGCACGCTGATTGACATACAAAAACACACCAATTCCTTTTTCGCCGGCATAACGGATGACTTCTTTTATATCCAAATCGTTAACAGGATTGCGTCGTGGATCAACATTCACTTTGGAGGCATCAGACCCGACTATATATTCGTAGCCATACCAGCCGGCATCAAAATGGAT
>JAFNAU010000229.1 GCA_017860335.1 Bacteroidota bacterium | reverse complement strand
TTTGTAGAAATAATTCTCACAAAAAATAAAGGTGCAGAGCACAGAACCATTCACGCAAGTTTCACTATTATCTCTTGCACTCATCACTCTGAACATTGTTACAACATTCTTTATACAGTAATTATTTTTAGAATTTATTATTTTAGTTTTTCATCGAGATTTCTTTTTAATGCTGCTAAAAAATCCTGTGTGTTGAGATAATTTTCGTTACTCAAATTGTTGCCATAAACCAGCAAAGCCAGGTCTTTGGTCATTTCTCCACTTTCCACAGTCTCAACGCAGACTTCTTCTAATTTCTTGCAAAAATTTATCAATTCCTGGTTATTATCCAATTTTCCGCGATGTTCAAGCCCGCGTGTCCATGCAAAAATGGATGCTATTGGATTCGTCGAAGTTTCCTTTCCCTGCTGGTGCTGACGATAATGACGGGTAACAGTTCCGTGAGCAGCCTCGGCTTCAACGGTTTTTCCATCTGGAGTTACCAGTACTGATGACATCAGCCCGAGGGAACCAAATCCCTGTGCAACCGTGTCCGACTGAACATCGCCATCATAATTTTTACAGGCCCACACAAATCCGCCATTCCATTTCATGGCCGAAGCCACCATGTCGTCAATCAGCCGGTGTTCGTAAGTAAGGCCTTCTTTTTCAAATTCAGCCCGAAATTCATTGACGAACGAGCAAATCCATAGATAGATTCGTCTGTATTGTACATCGTCATGGCAACTCCATCGCCTTCGAAATTGAAAACTTCCCATTCCTGTGTTTCTCCACTTTCATTGGTGAATGTCATTTTGAGTGTTCCTTTTCCTTTTATAACCTTGTCAGTGGCTTTGTATTGGTCACCAAAGGCATGACGACCAATTATGATTGGCTTAGTCCAGCCCTGCACGTAACGAGGTACATTGCTCATGATGATCGGTTCGCGAAAAACGGTACCGCCGACGATGTTACGAATAGTGCCGTTGGGCGATTTCCACATCTGTTTGAGGTTAAATTCCTTCACACGTGCTTCGTCGGGTGTAATGGTGGCACATTTTATTCCTACATTGTATTTGTTGATGGCTTCGGCAGCCTCAACTGTAACCCGATCGTCAGTTGCATCGCGGTTCTCAATGCCCAAATCATAATATTTGATATCCAGATCCAGATAGGGCAGAATTAATTGCTTTTTAATGTAATTCCAGATAATCCTGGTCATTTCGTCGCCGTCAAGCTCAACAACAGGATTTTGTACTTTTATTTTTTGCATATTTGTGTATTTTTTTCGTGGTAATGTATTGAAAAACAAAACTCCGGTCAGTGTGGACTAATTCACTTTTGACCGGAGATTGGCATTATTCATATTGGCATCAATCTCTCTGATTCATTGGCACAAAGGGTTGCTTTTCACGTACGTTTTTATAAGCAGGCCGGATGATACGTTTACTGCTGAAATTCAGTTCCTCAATGCGGTGAGCTGTCCAGCCAACGATACGTGCCATAGCGAAAAGCGGAGTGAATACTTCTTTGGGCAAACCGATTGCTTCATATACAAATCCCGAATAATAATCAACATTGATACAGGTTTGTTTAGTGCCTTCTCCTTTATAATTCATGAATACATTCACGGCACGATTTTCGATAAGTTCCATGAAAGCAAATTCCTTTTCAAGTCCTTTTTCTTTAGCAAGTTCACTCGCCATTTCCTTGAGCAGTCCGGCACGCGGGTCACTTACGGTGTAAACGGCATGACCGATACCATAAATCAATCCGGTTTTGTCAAACACTTCTTTATTCAGAATTTTGATGAGATAGGCATCCACTTCTTTCTGGTCTTTCCAGTTTTTGATGTTTGTTTTCATATCATCGAGCATGGCATTGACCATCAGATTGGCACCCCCGTGAAGCGGTCCTTTCAGAGAACCGATACCGGCTGCAATGGCCGAATAGGTATCGGTTTCGGTAGAACTTGTTACCCGGACAGAGAAGGTAGAGTTGTTACCTCCGCCGTGGTCTGCATGTAGTATAAGTGCCAGGTCAAGGATTTTCACATCCAGCTGAGTGTATTTGCCCGGACCTTTCATCATGTAAAGGAAATTTTCAGCAACCGACATTCTTTCATCCGGATAACGGATATGTAACGAACGACCGTGTTGAGAATGTCTCAGTACCTGATACGCATAAGCAATAATGGTTGGAAACTTAGCAATCAGATTGATAGACTGACTGATCAGGTTATCTTTTGTGATAGCATCAGGATCTTCATCGTAAGTGTAGAGTTCGAGTACACTTCGTGCCAGAATGTTCATAATGTTTTTCCCCTGCAAACTCAGAATACTCATCATGGCTTTGTGATCAAGAGGCATGGTCGATGTCAGCACATTTTTAAATGCTTCCAGTTCTTCTTTATCAGGAAGTTGACCGGAAAGTAATAGAAAAGCAGTTTCCTCAAATCCCAAACGGTTTTCGTCATGAAGTCCATGTACCAGATCTTCCACATCAATACCCCGATAAAATAGTTTGCCGGGTATTGCTTTAAGTGTTCCGTCTTCCTGCTTTTCATAGCCGACAACATCGCCTACACGGGTTAATCCGGCCAATACTCCCGAATGATCTTCATTGCGAAGTCCACGTTTCACACCCAGTTTGGTGAAAAGTTCCTTGTCGATTTTGCTGGTTCTTTTGATCGACTCTGACAGTTTATAAATCAAATGCTTATTGTCCATGTGAGTAAAATTTATATTGTTGATTTTTCTAATACTTACAGTTTCCTTAAATAATGTTTGAAGTAGTGATATTGTTCTATGATATATATGTTTTTTTTAATAAAATTCTCCACGAAAGAATTTTTACTCTCAAAGTCTTTTTATCAGTTCCTCCGAAAATTCGGTTGTACTCAGCGAAATGCCGTTTTTCATAAAGCGGGCAAGGTCGTTAGTGGCAATGCCGTTCTGAAACATGTTTTCAAGTGCTCGGGTTATCAGTTCACCTGCTTCTTTCCAACCAAGGTACTCCAGCATCATTACAGCCGAAAGTAGCACGGAGCACGGATTAGCCTTATTTTGTCCGGCGATGTCGGGGGCAGTTCCGTGAGTTGCTTCAAAGATGGCATGTCCTGTTTTATAGTTGATATTGCCTCCGGGTGCAATGCCTATACCGCCTACCATTGCAGCTAACTGATCGGAGATATAGTCACCGTTCAGATTGAGGGTGGCGATTACAGAGTATTCTTCGGGCTTAAGCAGCGTATTTTGCAGGAATGCATCAGCAATAACATCCTTGATGAATACTTTACCTTTGCTGATTGCATCGTCGTAGTATTTCACTGCCGCATCCACACCTTGTTCATTTTCTATTTTTTTGAATTTTTCGGCAGTGAAAACCTTATCGCCAAATTCGCGTTCAGCCAGCGCATAACCCCATTTTTTGAAACCTCCTTCGGTGAATTTCATTATATTGCCTTTGTGTACAAGTGTCACTGAAGGCAACCTGTTGTCAATGGCATATTGAACAGCAGCACGTACTAGCCGTTCGGTACCTTCGCTGGAAACGGGTTTCACACCGATGGAAGTTGTTTCCGGAAAACGGATTTTAGCCACTCCCATTTCCTCTTTCAAAAAACGGAGAACTTTTTCCACTTCCGGTGTTCCGGCATTCCACTCAATGCCGGCATATATATCTTCGGTATTTTCGCGAAAGATGGTCACGTGAACTTTTTCGGGCTGGAGCAGGGGAGTTGCTACACCTTTGAACCAGCGTACAGGACGCAGGCAGACGTATAAATCCAGTTCCTGTCGCAAAGCTACATTCAGAGAGCGGATACCTTCCCCCACAGGTGTTGTCAGTGGTCCTTTTATGCCGACCAGGTAGTCACGAAAAGCCTCCATGGTTTCAGCCGGTAGCCAGGTACCGGTTTTATTAAACGCTTTCTCACCTGCCAGAACTTCCAGCCAGTTTATATTACGTTTCCCTTTGTATGCTTTTTCAATAGCACTGTCGGTAATTTTTTTTACCGAAGTCCATATCTCCTTACCAATTCCATCACCTTCTATAAAAGGAATAATTGGATTATCGGGAACAATCAGATGTTCCCCTTGTTTGATTATTTTTTGATTTGACATGAATATCTATTTTTTCATTGAATTCAGTGCACTTCCGGCTTTGAACCATCCGATTTGCTGTTCGTTGTAGGTGTGTCGCACTTCAAAGTTATCACTTGTACCGTCAGTATGATTTAGTATTACAGTCAGGTTTCTACCGGGTTTGAACTCTGTCAGTCCGGTAATGCTGATTCG
>JAFNAU010000228.1 GCA_017860335.1 Bacteroidota bacterium | reverse complement strand
GTCAGGAGTGATTGTTGCGGGTGCGGTGTTTACTATCCCCGGACTTTACATTTTACAAGCCAAATATCCCGAAATAGAAGTTGATTTCTGGCAGATATTTTTTTCGTCCCTGCTGGGAGGTTTTCTGGGAATTCTGTTCTTAATTCCTTTCCGCAAATACTTTGTGAAGGATATGCACGGCAAACTTCCTTTCCCCGAAGCTACTGCCACTACCGAAATATTGATGATCTGCTTTCAAACTCTGGAGCGAAGAGATTACCACCCGGATTGTTCCTATTGGTGCAGTGCTGGCTGATAAGGTGAAGATGGTGCTGAAATTTAATGTCAGTGCGCTCATTTTCAGTTTTGGTTACTTAGTCGGGCTGCGTTACGCATTAATTATCACCGTTGGTTCATTGTTGTCCTGGCTTGTGCTTATCCCCTTGGTAAATGAAATCGGAGCGCTTTCGGCATCGCTGGGCGGCGGGATAAATCCGTTTGCTGCCATGCCGGCCGAAGAGATTTTCAAACTTTACGTTCGCCCGATTGGTATCGGTGCTATTGCTATGGCCGGTATCATCGGAATTATTAAATCTTCGGGTGTCATTGGAAGTGCCTTCAAACTCGCTTTTGGCGTGGGTGGAAAAGCGCATACCGAAGCGAAAGTAGAAAGAACACAAAAAGACCTGAAAATGTCCTTTGTTATGCTGTTCCTTTTTCTAACACTGGTAGCCGTGTTTATTTTCCTGCTTATCGGTGTAAAAATAACTCTTTTACAGGCCGTTGTGGCATTAGTAACAGTGCTTATCATTTCATTTCTTTTTACCACGGTTGCTGCCAATGCCATTGCTATCGTGGGTTCCAATCCGGTTTCGGGAATGACTCTGATGACGTTAATCCTTTCGTCGGTCGTTCTGGTTGCCGTTGGGCTGAAAGGCTGGCAGGGAATGGTCAGTGCGTTGATTATTGGCGGCATTGTTTGTACGGCTTTATCCATGGCGGGCGGATTTATTACCGACCTGAAAGTGGGTTACTGGCTGGGTACGACACCGGCAAAACAACAATCCTTTAAATTCCTCGGCACACTTGTATCTGCTGCCACGGTAGGTATTGTTATCTTTATATTAAACCAGGCATATGGTTTTGTTCAGACACCCGAACATCCTCAACCGATGACAGCTCCCCAGGCAAATGCAATGGCAGCCATTATTGAACCGCTCATGTCAGGCACGGGCATTAGCTGGATATTGCTCGGTGTCGGAGCTGTAATCTCTGTTCTTATCAACTGGCTGGGCATTTCTCCTCTTGCTTTTGCCCTTGGAATGTTTATTCCGCTGCCTTTGAATACGCCGCTGGTTGTCGGTGGTTTGTTAAATCACTGGTTCTCAAAAAGTACCAAAAACAAAAAACTTAACGAAGCACGTGTGCAACGCGGTATTTTGATATCATCCGGATTTATTGCAGGTGCAGCGCTGTTTGGAGTGATTGGAGCCTTTGTCATCTTCTTTACCGGCGACGGGGAAGCATTGAATCTGAATGTATGGAAAGATCCAAGTGGAAATGGCGCTCAGATAACAGCCATTATTGCATTCATTGGCTTATTGACTTACTTTGTGTGGGAATCTTTCCGCGCAAAAGAGGACAACGAATAATCGGGAAAATTTGAGTTTACAATATTTTAAATATCAGCAAATAAGAAGTTAAACTCTTTTAAAATACTAATTTTCAGAAAACGACTTTGCAGTTATAAGCTGTGAAGTCGTTTTTTTTTATTCCGGATTGTGGAAATTGCTTGATTTATATTCATGATTATTAGCCATAATGTCAAAACTTGTTCACCTGGATAATTGTTACTTTAGTACCATTTTTCCGTTAATTAATGTCAGTTACTAACTTATTTAAAACGGTTATCATGAAAAACAACAATTCATTTGCAACACTCCTGTTTATAGTTATTGCAGGTGTCGGAGCCGCACTTTCGTTTACAATGAGCAACGATTTGTCATCCACTTCAGCTCAAGTTCTTTTAATCGTGTTTCTGTTGATGGCAGTATTTGTTGCTTGGTCAACGAAGGTAGCCAGTCAGTGGAACAGAGCTGTGGTACTCCGGCTCGGAAAGTTTCATTTATTGCGCGGACCGGGTATCTTTTTCATCATTCCCATCATTGATACTATTCCCTACTGGATTGATATCCGGGTAATCAGCACCTCCTTCAAAGCTGAAAAAACACTGACAAAGGATACGGTGCCTGTGGATGTCGACGCGGTACTCTTCTGGAAAGTGATTGACCCGAAAAAAGCAGCCATCGATGTAGCCGACTATTACAGTGCTATCAGCTGGGCTTCACAAACAGCCCTGCGCGATGTTATTGGTAAAACTGAACTTGCCGACATGCTGGAGGGACGCGACAAGATGAGTCATATTCTTCAGAAAATCATTGACGAACGTACTGAACCCTGGGGTATCAACGTTATTTCGGTGGAAGTAAAGGATGTTCTCATTCCGCAGGGACTGGAAGCTGCCATGTCCATGCAGGCGCAGGCCGAACGTGAACGACAGGCGCGTGTTATCCTGGGTGATTCCGAACGTCAGATTGCCGAAAAGTTCAACGCTGCCGCCGCAAGTTACGAGGACAATCCCACCGCCTTCCACCTCCGTGCCATGAATATGTTGTACGAAGGTCTGAAAACCAATGCTACGATTGTGGTTGTGCCGAGTACGGCTGTTGAGAGTATGGGGCTGGGCGGATTGGCAGGAACGGTTGCTCTGGCTGATGTGGTGAAAAAAGAAAAAGCAAAACCTAAAACATCGGATAAGGAGGATTACAACAACGATGATACATTTTAAAACCTGTCGGTCATCGGAACAAAGCGAACACCGAAAATCGGGTGGATTTTAATACTGTTGTCGGAGTTTTTAATAATCAGTTCGAGTTCCTGATCATAACTCCCCACGGGAATAACCATTCTGCCGCCCGGTGAAAGTTGATTGACAAGTTCTTCGGGGAGGTGTGGCGGTGCCGCGGTGACAATCACAGCATCGTAAAGAGCAGCCGGAGGATAACCGTTGTATCCGTTGCCGGTGATAAAATGAATGTTGCTATAAGCTTTCATCAGTGGATTGGAACGGGCAATATCCACCAGTCCGGGATTAATTTCCACGGTGTACACTTCTCCTGCCAGTTCAGCCAGCACAGCGGTCTGATAACCCGTACCCGTACCTATTTCCAGTACCTTGTGCAGTGGAGTAAGTTGAAGCAGTTCGGTCATTCTGGCCACGATATAAGGCTGTGAAATGGTTTGTCCGCAGTAGGCAGGTAACGCCTCATCCATATAGGCATATTCCTGCAGGCTTTCAGGGATAAAAAGATGACGCGGAATTTTCCGAAGCACAGCCAGAAGCGGTTTGTCTTTTATGCCGCGTGCTTCAATCTGTTCAGTCACCATCCGGTTTCTTTGTTCAGCTTCAGACAGCATAATATCATAATTTTGCTTTAATATTAAAACAAGCAGACGAAGGGCTTTGTTGTTTCTTCAGGAATTTCTCATCTCAATATAAGAATATTCTGTTATGATTTTTGTAATTTCGTATGCTCGTTGTTGAGATATCAATGACAGTTCACATTATTATTTGAAAAGAAAATATTGGTGTCCGGTATAAATAATTCAAGCGAGTATATGTTATAGAAGATCAGACTAATATACATTATATTGGATTTAGACTCAATTTTGGTATCGCTCCCTCTTTCCGCCTTAGAGAAAAAGCGTAAATAAAATTGTAGTAGTGAAGCGGTTAAAAAGCGTCCTTGTTTGACGATCCGCCCACTGGCGGAGAGGAGTTTGGACGCTTTGAGCGAAACGCATACAATTT
>JAFNAU010000052.1 GCA_017860335.1 Bacteroidota bacterium | reverse complement strand
TAATTGAAAAGTTTTTCCAAAATATCAAACCGCATATCTGCACTCAACTTCTCTCTCAAAGCGGGTGCAAAGGTAGAAAAAAATTTTATACTGAACAAAATAATTGTAAGTAATTTTCAAATATATTTTCGAACAAATTCATAATACGTTGATTATCTGATATCTGAATGCTATAAAAATGTAAGTAAAATATCGCGCATCTCAACAAGAAGAAGTCCCAATTAAAGAGTTTCGGTCTGAACCTGTTGGAATTGTTTTTCAATATGAAGCTTTAATTTTGTCTTTAAGGTTGCCATATCGACAGGTGCACATAATTCTTTCTGCATCGAGGTAACGCCCTTGTCGATAAATCCGCACGGATTAATGTAACTGAAATATTCGAGCTGTGTATTGACATTGAGAGCAAATCCATGCATAGTAACAAATCTGGAACTACGTACACCTATCGCACAGATCTTTCTGCAATCAGGTTTTCCGACATCCATCCAGACACCGGTTGCTTTTTCAAGGCGTTCACATATAATATTATATTCTGCAAGACAATTGATGATTGCTTCTTCTATATTATATATGTATTGTTTCAATCCTATGTTATATTTTTCAAGATCGAAAATAGGATAGCCTACCAGCTGGCCGGGACCATGATATGTGATATCCCCACCCCGGTTGGTGTGAACAAATGTTGCATTTTTAGCCTGCAACTGAATATAGTCAAGTAACAAATTGTTTTCATTTCCACTCTTGCCTAACGTGTAAACATGTGGATGTTCGCAAAAAATCAGGTGATTTTGTGTAGGAAATCCTTTTATTTTCTGTTGAATGGTTTCATCAAATATTTTTTCCTGATTTTCCCAAGCCTTATTATATTCAATTAAACCCCAATCTTCAAAATTCATTGTGGTATACATTTATATTACACTAATATGTTATTCAAAATTTACTCTCTTAATTTTTCCCATTAAGTTCACAATATGGTTTTTTCTTCTCAATATATATCCAGAAGGATCAGCCGGATTGAATTTGCGTGGATTGGGCAAACATACTGCAATCAATGCTGCCTGCGATCGTGACAGGTTCGATGCTTTTTTTCCAAAATACACTTTGGAAGCTGCCTGAACCCCATAAATTCCATCACCTGTTTCTATCACATTGAGATATACTTCCATAATTCGCTCTTTTGACCATAAAAACTCGATCAGTACAGTAAAATATGCTTCAAGACCTTTTCTTATCCACGACCTGTCAGGCCAGAGAAAGACATTCTTAGCTGTTTGCTGCGATATTGTACTTCCTCCTCTTATACGTTTACCTTTTTTATTATGCGATATTGCTTTTTTAATATCAGTAACAGAAAAGCCATTGTGTTCCATAAACAGATTGTCTTCAGAAGCAACCACTGCCTGTACCATGTTTTGTGATATATCTTCGAGAGGTACCCAGGTTTTTTTTATTTTAGGTACATCACCATCTGTAATCGACTCGACACTGCGAATAACCATGAGAGGCGTAATGAAAACCGGAATAAAGCGAAAGACAAGCACTGCAAAAATGCTTGATGCAAAAAATAAGATTACCAGATTACGCAGAATTTTTCCTAGCTTTTTCATTTCAGTTCAATTTAATTTTTCTCCGTAACACGCCAACGAACACGCCACCTGCCATTTTCGTAATCATGACTTAATATCTCAAAAGGACCTATCTCTTCGGTATTCTGTACATGCTGACCAATACAGGCACAAGCATCATAATCACCGACTTTAATAATCCGAAGCATTTCGGAAGCATCATCAGGCAGTTTTGACAAATCTACAATTTTTGAGGCTTCATCCCGGGTCATAATAACTTCACTAACGGGTAAATGTTTATTTATTATCTCATTAACCCGCGATACAATTTCCGTTATCTGATTTTCTGTGGGCGATAGTGTTAAAAGGTAGTCGCACTTTGATTTTTTTCGTTCGATGTGTGCGTTCATGGATCGTCCGCATCCAAACATACGAACCATTGTCTGATTCAGAATGTGTTCGGCAGTATGCATATCCACGGCATACTGTTTCTTTGCTTCATTTAATACTTGATTGTTCATAAATTCATATATTTACAAATGGATGCAAAATTAATAATTCATACTTATATGTTGCCATAAATATCAGTTCTTTATAAAATAAAAAGTCGGATACAGCATTCAGACTGCATCAGACTTTTTTATTACTGATAACTTGAAAATTATTGCTTTTTAAGCACAAAGGCTGTTCGTGCCGGTATATATAGTTTCAACCACTCCTTACCAGGCATATCTCCGGGACCTTTGCATGTAAAATGTTCGATACTTTCATCAATCAATCCATGTCCTTCAAAGACAGGATTATCAGTGTTAAGTATTACCTTATAACTTCCGGATTCTGCGAGTATTCCATAATCAGCAAATGATTTTGTTCCGTTAAAATTAAAAACGAATACCATTTTATCACGCTGATATGCAATTATCTGATCACCTTCGTTGTCCCAGAGTTTTATGATTGGAGTTTCATTAAAGGCTTTAACCGATGTAATAGTTTCGATCATGGCACGGTCGAATTCTCCGAGTCCATAATAAATAAAGTTTTGATTATCAACTAAATTCCATTGTCTGCGTGCATATTTGTATGACCAGCCATTACCTTCGCGCGGAAAATCTATCCATTCGGGATGACCAAATTCATTGCCCATAAAGTTGAGGTAACCACCATTAATCGTAGTGGCTGTAATGAGCCGTATCATTTTGTGAAGAGCGACACCGCGTACAACCCTGAAGTTTTCATCTCCCCTTTGCATATGCCAGTACATATCGGCATCAATCAGGCGGAAAATAATAGTTTTGTCGCCAACAAGAGCCTGATCGTGACTTTCGGCATAACTGATGGTTTTTTCATCAGCCCTGCGGTTAGTCAATTCCCAAAAAATATGTCCGGCTTTCCACTCTTCATCCTTCACTTCTTTAATATACTTTATCCAGAAATCGGGTATGCCCATAGCCATCCGATAATCGAATCCAAATCCACCATCGTTTATTTTTGCTGCCAACCCCGGAATTCCGCTCACTTCTTCAGCAACAGTTATTGCATTTGGGTTAACTTCATGTATAAGTTTATTAGCGAGTGTAAGGTAACAAATTGCATCACCATCCTGATTGAGATTGTAATATGAACTGTATCCGCTGAAATCTTCACCCAATCCATGACTGCGGTACAACATGGAAGTGACGCCGTCAAACCGGAAACCATCAAATTTAAATTCATCGAGCCAATACTTGCAGTTAGACAGCAGAAAATGCAATACTGCGGGTTTTGCATAGTCGAAACACAATGAATCCCAGGCCGGATGTTCGCGACGGTTGCCTCCGTGAAAATATTGATAGGGAGTTCCGTCAAAGCGTCCCAATCCTTCTACTTCATTTTTCACTGCATGTGAATGGACAATATCCATTATGACTGCAATTCCTATCTCGTGAGCCTGATCAATTAGTCGTTTCAGGTCATCAGGAGTACCAAACCGGGATGATGGGGCAAAAAAACTTGAGACATGATATCCAAATGAGCCGTAGTAAGGATGTTCCTGAATCGCCATAATCTGAATGCAATTATAACCATCTCTGGCTATTCGCGGCAATATGTTGATTCTGAATTCTTCGTAGGTTGAAACTTTTTCTTCTGGACTTGACATGCCTATATGGCATTCATAAATCAGTAATGGCTTCGTATCGGGTACAAATTTGTCAACCTTAAACTGAAATGGATTTTCAGGATTCCAAACCTGTGCACTGAAAATTTTGGTATGTTCATCTTGTACAACCCTTTTTGACCAGGCTGGTATTCGTTCTCCAAAACCGCCTTCCCACTCTACAACGAGTTTGTACAATTGTAAATGTTTTAATGCCTTTTCCGGCAATTTTATTTCCCAAACATCATTTTCCAGTTTACTCAACTGATATTCGAGACTTTTTTCCCAGGCGGAAAAATCACCAATCATAAAAATCGCTGTAGCATTGGGAGCCCATTCTCTGAAAATCCAGCCATCAGGAGTATGGTGTAGTCCAAAATACAAATAACCGGTTGCAAAATCAGAAAGACATCCACTTTCACCTGTCAACCGTTTTTCTACGGACAGAAAATAATCATACCTTCCTTGAATTGCGTGAGAATATGGTTCAAGCCAGGGATCAGATGCAACTAAAGGCAACATTTTGGAACTTTTCATATGTTTAGTGATATATTTTTAGACATTATTAAACAACTTCATCCACTGTATAATTCAGGAATCTGATAAAAGGATATGATTTTTCGGCAATTGAAGCAATTTCAGACACGAAATCATCCGAAAAAAGCATATTTTGATCCAAATCATACGATACCAAAAAATGCTTTAATTTAAGCAACTCTGCATCCTTAAAGTCCTTTGAGAAACCCTGCGGAACTGTTTTAAGCTTATCCTCTTCGTAAAAAGAATTTTTGAATAATCTTATAAAATCCTTATCGCTTCTGATTTCATTAAACTCTTCAATATTATAATAGATGCTTTGACGAATGGCTTTTAATACCGCAGGTGGCGGACACCAAACTCCAACCGATAAAAAGCTACCTGCAGGATCAAGATGAAGATAATAACCACCTCGATTACTTTTACGACCTCCGGCAGAGGCTAAAAAAGCTCCAAAATGTGTTTTGTAGGGTGTTTTATCGTTTGAAAATCGAATATCGCGATAAATCCGGAAAATGCAGTCTTTAACATCAACATGCTTGATATCTTCGTCAAAAACTCCTATTTTGAGAATTAATGCATTACAGATTTGCTCAAAATCGCTACGAGCTAAACCGTAGTCGGCTTTATGCTCGTTGAACCAGGCTCTGTCATTATGTTCTTTAAGTTCTGAAAGAAAATCCAATATATTTTTCATCCTGTTTCACATAATTATTTTGTTACAAATATAATCAAAAATTCAGTATTGACTCGGTTTTATTAATAGATTTTCATACTTCAACCTTTAGGATTAGTGAAAAATGCTTACTTTTGTAAATTATTCCGGAGAAATACTCTGAATAATAATTCAATAACTATCAGACGAATAATAACTATATATTTTTAACGACATCAGATGAAAACAAAAATTCAGCAATTATTGGAAGAGGTAAATTCTCTCAAAGCAAGTACACTTGAAGAAGCAGAAGCTTTACGTATCAAATACTTAAGCAAAAAAGGAGAAATTACTAACCTTTTCAATGATTTTCGTAATGTACCGAATGAAGAGAAACGTGAAGTCGGACAATTATTGAATGAATTAAAGAACAATGCACAAGAGAAACTCAACACCCTGAAAGAAGTATTGACCGCATCAGGAAAAACCGAACAAAAAACAGACCTGACCCGCACAGCAGAACCGTTGAAGCTTGGTACCCGGCATCCGCTTTCGCTGGTAAAACAGGAAATCGCAGATATTTTTTCGCGTATCGGATTTACCATCGCCGAGGGTCCCGAAATTGAAAATGACTGGAATGTGTTCGGTGCTCTGAATTTTCCACCCGAACACCCTGCCCGCGATATGCAGGATACATTTTTCATTGAGAAAAATCCGGATATTTTGCTTCGTACTCATACTTCATCGGTTCAGACACACGTGATGTCCTCTCAAAAACCGCCTATCCGGATGATTTTCCCAGGACGTGTTTACCGCAACGAAGCCATATCATACCGTGCGCATTGTTTTTTTCATCAGGTTGAAGGACTTTACATTGATAAAAATGTTTCGTTTGCTGACCTGAAACAGGCATTGCTCTATTTTGCAAAGGAAATGTTCGGGCCGGATACCAAAATCCGTCTGCGTCCCTCCTATTTCCCGTTCACCGAACCAAGCGCCGAAATGGATATTTCGTGTAACTTGTGTGGAGGTGAAGGCTGCGCGTTCTGCAAACATACCGGCTGGGTCGAGATCCTTGGATGTGGTATGGTTGATCCGAATGTACTGGATAACTGCGGCATCGATTCGAAGTTTTATTCCGGTTATGCCTTTGGTATGGGGGTTGAGCGTATCACCAACCTTAAATATCAGGTTAAAGATCTTCGCTTGTTTTCGGAAAACGACGTTCGTTTCCTGGAAGAATTTACCAACGCATTTTAGCGGTGTAGTTACTTTTCAGAAATCGATAATTTGAGAGTTTACATACATTAAATAATCATAAATCATTAAAGTAGTCTCTTATGAAAAAACATTTGTTCTTCATTATTTCATTGTTTTTTGCCTTGACATCAGGCCTGAAAGCTCAGGATACGATTGTTCTTAAAAACGGCACTCAAATTCTCTCAAAAATATCGGAAATTGGTACGCTTGAAATCAAGTACAAAGCTCAGGAAAATCCCGACGGACCTGACTATGTTTTGGAGAAATTTAAAGTCCGCGAAATTCGTTTTCACAATGGATTTGTACAACAATATAACGTGAATGAAGAAAATCCTTCAACAGAAGATATTGAATTCATCAATGATGTTCCTGTAAAAAAACATATTGAAATCAGGGAAGAAAGATTTGTCAATGAACCTCAGTATGGGGACAGAAGGACAGAGCCTGTACAAATGGGACAAAAATATAAAATCAACAAATTATATTACAATTCATCCATGTATGTCCCGCGGGCCGGTGACCCTTACAATCCTTCGGTGGCTGGAATAGCATCATTTTTCGTCCCCGGGCTTGGTCAGATGCTCAGTGGTGAAGTTGGTCGCGGATTTGGATTTCTCGGTGGTTATGCCGCCAGCTATCTGGTATGCTTATCCGGCCTTGCTATTGCACAAGGCGATTATTACTATGATTATGAAAGTTACCCCTCCCCTAATTACAATAACAACAGCGAAATAGGGGTTGGATTATTTATTGTTGGCGGTGTATCCATGATAGCAACTTATATTTGGTCGATAGTTGATGCGGTAAAAGTTGCCAAGGTAAATAACATGTACATGCAGGATTTAAGGAGTAATCATGTAAATATACAGTTGAAACCCTATATGGAAACAAAAAAATATCCCGGTATCACCGACCGTCCGGTAGGTATGACGTTACAGATAAATTTCTAACCGGATTATTTAAAACTGATTTGAAAAGCATTGGCGAAAAAGTCAATGCTTTTTTTGTATGCAAGCAAAACATTATCTTTGCAGTGTGAAAAGAAGATATTTTATCTGGTTCGACTACAACGGAGGCGGTTACTGCGGCTGGCAGATACAGCCCAATGGATTATCGGTACAACATGTACTGACCAATGCTTTATGCACCATACTGCGAACCGAAATCGAACTGGTTGCAGCTGGCAGAACCGATGCCGGTGTACATGCACGTCCGATGGTGGCACATTTTGATTTCGAAGGAGATTTTCCGGCCGGAATGGATCTGGTTAGTAAATTGAACAGTTTTTTACCCTCCGATATATCAGTAAGGAATATCCGGGAAGTGAAACCCGATGTCCATGCCCGTTTCGATGCCATTTCACGGAGATACGAATATCATATTCTGCTACATAAAGACGTGTTTCGCCATGAATTCGCCATGCGGATTTATCATCCACTAAATTTCGAAAGGATGAATAAAGCAGCTAAAACACTTTTTGAATATACGGACTTTACCAGTTTCAGCAAACTTCACACCGATACAAAAACCAACAACTGCAAGATTATGCAGGCACATTGGGAGCAAAGAGGTGAGGAATGGATTTTTACTATCGAAGCAGACCGTTTTTTACGAAATATGGTCCGTGCAATAGTTGGTACATTGATAGAAGTTGGAAGAGGAAAAATAGCCATTGAAAACTTCAGAAAAATTATTGAAGCAAAAAATCGCTGTGACGCAGGCAGTTCGGTTCCGGCCAAAGGATTATTTCTGGTTACAGTAAATTATAAGGATGACATATATGTCGACTGATAAAAACTGTGATATTCGACTGAAATACAATTATTTAATAGCACAAAGCATCATATCCGGGTTGTTTCTTAATGATTTTTGAATAAATATTTCCGGAAATAATTTGATACTTTGATTATTATTTGTAATTTTGCAAGCCAAAATCAAAAGAAATAAAATAAAAAATTAAGATATGAAAAGCGGAATTCATCCAGAAAATTATCGCCCTGTAGCATTCAGAGACATGTCCAACGGCGAAACATTTATTTCCCGTTCAACAGTAAACACAAAAGAAACTGTTGATATTGACGGAGTAACCTACCCATTGGTAAAGTTAGAAATCTCAAGTTCATCACATCCTTTCTATACAGGTAAATCGAAACTGGTTGATACTGCAGGACGTGTTGATAAATTCATGAGTCGTTACGGCAATCGCGGAGAAAAAAAATAATTTTTTCTTTTTGCTGATAATCAATAATTTAGCCCCGAGAATTCGGGGTTTTTTTATTTTTAAAGATCCAAAAAAATATTTTTTTCAAAAGCAGGCACAATTTTTGATTTAATCTCAGAAAATATAAAAGTTATACAAACCATTAAAACATTCAACCATGAAACAGTTTATAAAAATATCAGTAATATTATTGAGTGTTGCAGCAGCATTCTCAGCCTGCGAAAAAAAGCCCGAGGTAGAAAACAACAAGTTCAACTTCACCCGGGCTGAAGCCAATTACCTGGGAAACATTTATCGCAACAATGTCAATGCCATTGAAGCTTATTTTTTTGATGAGAATTTAGGGACTGACGCTGAAGGATACATCACTGGTAGCGGATCATTTCTGTTTCTGGACTTGAATACAAATTCCAATGCCACCAGCATACCTGCCGGTACGTATAACGTGAACAACGAGAATTCGAACGAAAATATCGAATACAGCTTTCAGAGAGGAAAAATGGGCGTGAACAACAATAATGAAGAAGTTCCAACCGGAAGTTATTTTGCAATCGTAAAAAATGGCTCAATTACAGATTACCTGTTTTTGTCAAGCGGTAGTATCATTGTCAATAAAATGGGCAATTACAGCATCAATGGACAGGTTACTACCAGTGATAATGAATTTTACGAGTTCTCATTCAGCGGAAATATCCCAACCACCGACCTTGTAACTCCCTATCCTGAAACCCTTACAAAAGGGCAACTCTGGTACTGGGGCGATATTGATAATGTAGGCTTGAATATTTACACCATCTGGCTGGCTGATCAGAATATCAACATGACAAATATGAGCGGTAGCGGCGACCTGATGAGAATTGAAGTATATACCCCCACATCATACACCACATCATTGCCTAACGGAACATATCCTGTAAAAATCAACACAATTCAAAATCAGACTGTAATCGATGGCTTCAACAATGGAACCGAAGATCTGGGCACTTGGTACTATACAGCCGATGCTTTCCCCATAACCGGTGGTTCGATGACTGTAACGAAAGGTACAGGCTCAAATTATAAACTCAATTACACATTCATTGATGAACTCGGCAACACTATATCGGGCAATTACGATGGCAATCTTGGTTTGATAAACAAAGAAAACGCATTACAGGGTGTTAAATCACGTATACTAAAGGTTAAAAACAACGAAAACACAAGTTCTGAATCCACAAAATATAGCATTAAAATTCACAGAGGAAAACGCTTAAACTCTGATAAATAGCATTATTTCAATTACTTACGAGGGAGCAAA
>JAFNAU010000227.1 GCA_017860335.1 Bacteroidota bacterium | reverse complement strand
ATAGAGGAATTTGCCACCACCGAAGAGAGTGGTATCGAACGACCATTCAAATTAAGCACAGTAGAAAGTGAAGCTATTGATTGTTTTCAGGTAAAATACAGCGATATTGACATTAATCAGCATGTGAACACCGTTCATTATCTGGATTGGATGGTCAACACTTTTACGCTTGAAGAGCATCGAAGCCATACCATTCACCGGATAGACATGAACTTCATGAATGAAGTGGTTTATGGCAATGAAATAATGGTTTTCAAAGAGGAAGTTGCCCCGGGCGATTTTTGGTTTGAGGCAAAAGCAAACGAAAAAACGGCATTCAGAGGAAGAATTAAGTTCTGAGTTTGAAAAATTAAAATTAACAGCAATAAAAATAAATCAAAATTCAAAGAGTATAACATCATTGTTCTTTGCTCTTTGTTCTAAAAGTCTAAAAAAATGGCAAAAATTAATTTTGGCGGTGTAGAAGAAAATGTAGTAACCCGCGAAGAATTTCCGTTAAGTAAAGCACAGGAAGTGCTGAAAAATGAAACAATTGCAGTAATCGGTTATGGAGTACAGGGACCGGGCCAATCGCTCAACCTGCGTGACAATGGTTTCAATGTAATTGTAGGACAACGCAAAGGTGGAAAAACCTGGGAAAAAGCAATAGCTGACGGATGGATCCCAGGTGAAACACTTTTTGAAATTGAAGAAGCCTGCGAAAAGGCAACAATCATTCAATATCTACTTTCGGATGCAGCACAGATTGAAGTTTGGCCCCGTATCAAACCTTATCTTACCACCGGTAAGGCATTGTACTTCTCGCATGGATTTGGCATCACCTACAAAGAACGTACAGGCATTGTTCCACCGGCTGATGTGGATGTTATTTTGGTTGCACCAAAAGGTTCGGGCACTTCATTACGTACCATGTTCCTCGAAGGCCGTGGCCTGAATTCTTCGTATGCCATCTTCCAGGATGCTACCGGACGTGCTTTTGACCGGGTTGTTGCTCTTGGAATTGGGGTTGGCTCAGGCTATTTGTTTGAAACCACCTTCAAACGCGAAGTTTATTCCGATTTGACCGGTGAACGCGGAACTCTTATGGGTGCCATTCAGGGTCTTTTGCTGGCTCAGTATGAAGTACTTCGTGCAAACGGTCATACTCCATCCGAAGCTTTCAACGAAACTGTTGAAGAACTGACACAATCCCTCATGCCACTGTTTGCAGCCAAAGGAATGGACTGGATGTATGCAAACTGCTCAACTACTGCTCAACGCGGTGCATTGGACTGGATGACACCTTTCCACGATGCCACAAAACCGGTATTTGAAAAACTGTATAGTGAAGTTGCCTGTGGTAACGAAGCTCAGCGCTCCATCGACACCAACTCCAAACCTGACTATCGCGAAGGTCTGGAAGC
Organism: Bacteroidota bacterium; assembly: GCA_017860335.1. Classification (GTDB taxonomy): domain Bacteria; phylum Bacteroidota; class Bacteroidia; order Bacteroidales; family Paludibacteraceae; genus UPXZ01. The sequence continues at coordinate 2,226 of JAFNAU010000227.1, read as the reverse complement.
TGAACTGAAAGCCCTTCGTGAAAGCGAAATGTGGCAGACAGGAGCTGTGGTGCGGAAATTAAGACCGGAGAACAATTAATAACGATAATGTGACAAAACAAAAACAGGGAGCTTAACTGAACTCCCTGTTTTTATATTATTTCAAACGTATCCGCATCTTTCCAGAAAGCATATTTATCCCGGAACTTTTCGAGCGGTTCTTTTAATATTTCAACGGTTTTCACACTTTCTTCGTTTTCATCGAAACCGCAGATTTTTTTCCCCTTGAAATCACGCAAAACAGAATGTCCGGAATAAGCGACATTCTCTCCATCAACTCCCACCCTGTTCACCCCGCAAACAAAAGCCTGATTTTCGATGGCTCTGGCTTTGAGTAAAGCATCCCAGGCATCCATGCGAACATGCGGAAAATTGGCGGTGTAAATGAGCAAATCATATTCGTTATTCACATTGCGCGACCAAACCGGGAAACGAACATCGTAACAAACCAGTACACAGATATTAAAACCTCCGTAATTTACAATAAGACGTCTGTCGCCTGCCGAGAAAAATTTATCTTCACCGCCTACGGAGAATAAATGACGTTTGTCTGCCGTTTGAATTTTTCCGTCAGGTTTTACGAAAAATGCCCGGTTATAAATCTTTTCGTTTTCACGGGCAATAAAACTTGCGGTAATGGCGAGTTTAAATTGTTTTGCCCAGCGGATAAGTGTATGAACCGTTTCATCCTCCATCGTTTCGGCAAGTTCCAGGCGGTCGGTACAAAAACCGGTGGTAAACATTTCGGGCAAAACAGCAAGATCAGTTTTTCCGGCTATGCGGGCTAATTCTTTTTCTATTTTTGAAAGATTAGCCTTTTTATCTGCCCAAACAATATCGGTCTGGATTAAAGTTACATTCATTTTTTGTGTTAAACGTTTAGCGTTCTATATTTCAGGAACTGCAAACTTATCATCCGATTTTGGACCAGCATTTTTCCGGTAAAAATCATAGATATATTTCAAGTCTTCATTTTCATTTCCTGTCGGATAGAAGATTTCTTTAATTCCCATTTCTTTCTTCTGATAATGAATTACGGCAAGTTGTATCGGCACTCCTGCACCTACTGCAATATGATAAAATCCGAGTTTCCAGCGTTTATTCATGCTGCGTGTACCCTCAGGAGTGATAGCAAGGTGAAATTTTTCTCTGCTGTTAAATTCGTTTATCATCTGTTGAGTAACAGATGTACGTTTCGACCGGTCGATGGGCACTCCGCCCATAGCACGCATCAAATATCCCATCGGGAAAAAGAACCACGATTTTTTCATCAGAAAGCCCGTCTTACGACCCAATGCCCAGTAAAATAATTTACCAATTATAAAATCCCAGTTGCTGGTATGCGGAGCGACACAAAGTATGCTTTTAACCGGCTCTTCCGGTATTGCATAAGGTTTCCAGCCAAAAATTCCAAGGATTAACTGACTTATTTTCTTCATCATTTTTAATTGATTAATATGTTTGTGCAAAGCTAACTCTTTTCCACCAAAATACCTTTTGTTGATAAGTATTTTACTGAAAATTGGCTGTATTTTACTAACTTTGCAATCAGTAAACAATCATACCTATAATACGAAAATCGGATAACAGATTACAAAAAGAGACAGATATGGATTTTCTCAAAGAACTGAATGATAGTCAACTACAAGCCGTAACCTACACTGAGGGTCCGTCGCTGGTGATAGCCGGAGCCGGCTCCGGAAAAACACGCGTACTCACTTACAAGGTGGCTTACCTGCTATCGAAGGGAGTTTCACCAGCATCCATTTTGGCTCTTACTTTTACCAATAAGGCAGCCAACGAAATGAGGAAACGTATCGGACAAATGGTTGGATTTCAAACTTCCCGATACCTGTGGATGGGAACCTTTCATTCCATCTTCTCCCGCATTCTTCGCAACGAAGCCGAGAGTGTCGGCTACACGAAGGATTTTACTATTTACGACAGTTCTGACAGTAAAAGTCTGATTAAAAGCATCATAAAAGATCTGGGGCTGGACGAAAAAGTATATAAACCCGGATTTATTCAGTCGCGGATATCTTTTGCCAAAAACAACCTGATAACCGCACAAGCATATTTCAATAATCCGGAACTGCACAAATCGGACAGTATAGCCCGTGTGCCAAAAACCAACGAGATTTATTCGTTATATTCGGGTCGCTGTAAACAGGCTAATGCCATGGATTT
>JAFNAU010000051.1 GCA_017860335.1 Bacteroidota bacterium | reverse complement strand
CCACAGAACGTATGCACCCGGAGCAATGGATGAAATCGGATTGAGAAACATTTGTGCCATCCAGATAGCAAGTATCGTGTTTTTCTGTCCAAGACTTTGACCCCCTGCAATGGTATCGTTATATTTTTTTCCGATTTTTTTGCCTGTGATGAACTGTCCGATACAGGCCACCAGAGCGCCTGCAGCTACCAGAATTTCGGTAGTATAATTATTGCTGTTTTGTTGCAGGATAAATTCCACGGTTTTAGCCGTAACTATTATCAATGAAAAACTCCAGATGTAAAACGAAAGACCGGAGAAGGATCCTATTTTAGTTGTTGTTTCAGGTGAGATTTTTTTCAGAATAACAGCCAGAACAAATGGTGTGAGCAGCAGAACAAATACCCGACGCGAGATAGCCAGAAATGAATCAAAAAAAGGCAATGTTTCATAACTTCCGAGCAGTGAAAAAATAAGCGGAGCAGCAATGGCAACGCTCAGATTACTCAGCAAACTATATGCTGTCAGGCTTTCCACGTTCCCTTTCAGCATGCCTGTACCCAAAATCTGGATTAAAATCAGCCACAGATGAAGTCCGGAGAGCTGCAGATGCTTGAAATTCAGTTTACAGTATGTAAGAAAAAGCATTGTGAAAATAAGGTACGGAGTAAGAAATGCCAGTGAGCCGAAGAATTGGTGAAAAACTGCGCCCGTTGTCATTGCCAAGGGCATCATATAGGGTTTTATTTTTTTGAGCATATAGAGTGTGCGCGTTTCTTTGTTGTAATATTCGGAAATAATCAATAATTAATCAGCTGCAGTTATTTTGGCATGGAATATTGCTTCATTTCATTTCTCAGTTTTTTCCCGTTACCGTTTGTGACCAGGTCCATCTGATACCAGAATTTCACATTATGGTTCATTTCACGGGTGTGACAGAGTTCGTGGAGAATGACATAATCAATCAGATGTTGCGGAAGAAGCATAAGGTAAAACGACAGATTGATGTTCTTTCTCGTATTACAACTTCCCCAGCGCGATTTCGATGACTGAATTTTCACATCGGTAAATGAGAAACCGAATTTATCGGCTAATTCACGGGTACGTTGCGGTAAAATCCGTTTAGCTTCGCGTCGCAGGAAATAATTGATGCTGTTCCAGAAATAAGTTTGTGTCTGCATTTCTTCCGGATTCAGCTGTTGCGGATACTCGATAGTCAGTATACCCGATTTCAGGGAAGAATAAATATTGTTGCGTTCAGCTTTTCTGACACAAACATCAAAAGTGCATGTTTTCAGGATATTCGATTCGGTTATGACAACTGTCTTTTGACTGACTCCCGATTGTTTTTTTATTAATTTTGTTCTTACTGAATCAATAAATTTCAGGGCGTCTGTCTCTTTGCTTCCCGGGGGTAATGTTACGACCAGTGAGTTGCTGAGTATGCGCACAGAAATCCGGGTAGCCCGTGTACTGCGTCTGAAGGTGATGGTGCCGAGATCTTTATCTGAAATCATGGGATGAAATCTGCCTGATATTTCAAGCAAAGTTACAATATTTTTTTGTGAATGGTGTGAAAATGAGCGGAAACGGCTAACTTTGCAGGAATTTATGACAAAGACTGCAAATGGATAGTTGGACACAAAGGACAGAATTGCTTACAGGCAATAACGGGTTGAATAAACTAAGAAATTCTTCTGTTCTAATTGTTGGTTTGGGAGGGGTAGGTGGTATAGCTGCCGAAATGATTTGCCGTGCCGGAGTGGGGCGGATGACCCTGATTGACCGCGATACGGTGACCTCAACCAATATCAACCGACAAATTGCAGCACTGCATTCAACAGTCGGACAACTCAAAACGGAGGTTATCGCCTCCAGACTGAAGGATATCAATCCGGAATTGGATCTGACCGTAATATCGGACTGGCTGAACGAAGAAAATACGGATAAAATACTCGATGAAGGTAAATTTGATTTTGTGGTAGATGCTATCGATACTCTTTCACCCAAGGTATTTCTGATAAAATCGTGTACCGAAAAAGGCATCCGGATCATATCGTCCATGGGTTCGGGAGCAAAGATGGATCCTTCTAAAGTACAGATTTCCGATATTTCCAAAACAAATTACTGCCCGCTGGCAAAAGCCGTAAGGCAACGGTTATCGAAGCTGGGTATAAAAAAAGGACTTACTGTAGTTTATTCGACCGAAGAATCCGACAGAAACAGCGTCGTCCTTACCGAAGGAGAACTTTACAAAAAGTCAACTACCGGGACGATTTCGTATATGCCGGCTTTGTTCGGACTTTATCTGTCTTCGTACGTCATCAGAGAAATAATAAAAAACTGAAAAATATGATAACTGCAAAAAACATACATAAAAGTTACGGCGATCTAGAAGTCTTGAGAGGGGTGGATTTGCATGTCGATAAAGGAGAAATCGTATCGATTATGGGACCGAGCGGAGCCGGTAAAACCACCTTGCTTCAGATACTCGGAACGCTCGACAAACCCAATGCCGGTGAAGTGGAAGTGGATGGAATTAATTTTAGTAAATTAAATTCCGATCAGTTATCGGTTTTCCGCAACAGACACATTGGATTTATTTTTCAGTTTCACCAGCTGCTACCTGAGTTTACAGCCATCGAGAATGTACTTATTCCGGCTATGATAGGAAAAATGAATATAAAACAGGCCAGAGAAAAAGCTACAGAATTGCTTCATTTCCTGCAGCTTGGCGACCGGCTTCACCACAAACCCTCCGAACTTTCGGGTGGTGAAAAACAGCGGGTGGCAGTAGCCAGGGCGTTAATCAACAATCCCTCACTCATTCTTGCCGACGAACCTTCGGGGAGTCTAGATACAAAAAACAAGGACGAACTTCACAAATTGCTGTTTGAGTTAAGGGATAAATATAACCTCACGGAAGTGATTGTAACTCACGATAAGGAGCTGGCAAAATTATGTGACCGGACAATAGGAATGAAGGATGGACTTATTCAACTGACAATCGACAAGTAAAAAATAGTACCCTCGCCGGGAATCGAACCCGAATTTAAAGTTTAGGAAACTTCCGTTCTATCCATTGAACTACAAGGGCAAACTGAGCGACAAAATTACATCTTTTTGTTGAATAATAAAAACTTCAGTCTTCAGTACTTCACAAAAAATAAAATGAGTAAAAAACAAAAATACTATACGGTTTGGGAAGGCGTTAATCCCGGTGTTTACAATTCGTGGAAAGAATGTGAGAAACAAATCAAAGGTTATGAAGGAGCTAAATTTAAGTCTTTTGAAACCTTAAAGGAAGCTCAGGATGCTTTCATGTCATCCTGTTGGGAGTATATCGGGAAAAATGCAGTCAATACAAAACCGATACCCAACTACCGAAATTTACCGTCTTCCGAGCAGCCGATACTTAACAGCATTGCCGTAGATGCCGCCTGCGCCGGTAATCCGGGTAAAATGGAATATCGGGGTGTGGACGTGAATACCGGAACGGAAATATTCCGGCAGGGACCCTTTGAAAACGGGACCAATAATATCGGGGAGTTTCTTGCAATCGTTCATGCGCTTGCACTTTTTAATAAGACTAATCCCCGCATTCCCGTTTATACCGACAGTGTTACAGCTCTTGCCTGGGTTAAAGGAAAAAAATGTAAAACGAAACTCGGGATAGACAAACAAAATCAGTATATTTTTCAACTGATTGAACGGGCCGAAAAATGGCTCAGAGAGAATACTTTTAGCAATCCGCTCATAAAATGGGAAACTGAAAAATGGGGCGAAATTCCGGCTGATTTTGGCCGAAAATAATTCACAGGATGATTATAAAGAAATATTGTTTAATATCACTTCTTAGTCTGTTTGCTTTGTTGCAGGCAGGATGCACGGATAATATTACGCCGGATCAGCCATTGGTTGTCATTATTAAAGCCGATGATTTTAACGACTATTCGCCCAACTGGCAACGTTTTATTGCCATTCTGCAGCAAAATGACATATCGGCTGCTGCAGGAGTGTCAACCAAACTCGTTGTATCCAATCATGCTGAAATACTGAACATCAGAGAACTTTCAGCACTCAGACGCTCCGATAATCAACCACTGATTGAATTTTGGAATCACGGGTATGATCATGCAGGGGACAATGGGGATTCTCCCGAGTTCGATAACTCTGATGTTGATCTCCAGAAGAAGCATTTGCAGATAGCACAGCGTTTTTTCAGCGATTCGCTTCATTTCACAGCCAAAACATTCAGCGCCCCGCATAACAGGTCAACAGCAGCTACCTTACATGCATTATCCGGTTTTCCCGAACTGAATGTGATCATGAGATATAAAATGCACGAAAAATATTCCCTGAAACGACCCTGGATTGATCCTAATAAAAAAAAATGCAAACCCGGCGATAAGATTTGTCTGAACATTACGTACCAATATTTATTTGATATTCCTTCGACGGATGTTGAGAATTATTTCAAAGCACGGAAAAAGGAGAACTATCTACTAATTCAGCTTCATCCAAATCCGTGGGATGATAATGATTTCAATGATTTTCAGAATATGATATCTTTTCTTAAAGAAAAAAATGTAAAATTTATGACACCTGATGAGTACTTTCAGTACCTGAACAGGATAAATTAAAAAATCAGACTAAACCGTATGAAATTATCTTTAAAACATGTTTACTTTTCACTCTTTTTGCTCCTTTTCACAATTCTGGCAATGGTTGCAGTGTATCGGCTACACAGCACACAAGTGTTTGTAACAAAGGGAAATGTAAGTTTTTTTGGAAATATTCTCTTGCTGATATTTGCGTCGTCATTCGTGCTGATTGTTTTATCTCAAATCATCTTTGCCCGAAGAATTCTGAGACCTTTTCTTTCTGTAGAAAATTTCGTGTCTCTCTCCCTTGTCCTGTTACTTGTATTATCCGTTTTTCAGAAAGAAGTGGGTATTTACGCCACCGGATTTTTTGTGTTGTTTGCTCTCGTGTCTTTTTTTGTGAGGGGGAAAATATACACCCTCAATAAAGTGTATTATTTCATATTCCAGTATGCTGTTTTTCTCATGGCAGGGACTATTTACACGCCCCGCGGTTTTCATTTCCCCGAAATGACCTATACTTTTTTTTTACTGCCGTTGTCATTCAGCCTTTTCCGGCTCAATAAGCAGACTCTGCTGTTGATTCTGAAAATAGTGTTCCGCATCATGGCCATTTATATGGCTGTTTCGGTTGTTTACTGGTGGTTCAATTTGCTGGTTTTGAATATGTCTGCTTTGGAATGGATTACTATGAAATTTCCTAACGCATATGACTACGTCGGTACTTGGGGACATTATTCTCACCCCAGTTATATCTCATTGGTATTATTCTCTACTTTGATTTCGGGTTTTTATCTCAATTTCAAAAAGGACAATATCGTAGCCCTTTCCAGGTTCGAGCTGATATCCTACATTGGTTTATGTCTAGGTTTTGTATTAGTGACGGAAAGTCGTATCGGGTTGGTTGAGTTAATCATAATCGTTTTGATCAGTCTGCTTTACTATATCAGACTGAAAACTCCCCATTTCAAACTGGCTCTGGTGGTTGCAGTTTTAGTTGGGGTGGTTATTCTCATGGCTGGTGAAAACAAAGTGAGTCGGTTTATCCGGGATGATGTTCGTAAAGCGGATTATACGCTGGCAATCAATTATATAAAAGAGCATCCTGTTATCGGTGCAGGCTATCATCAGCAACGTGTAGCGTTGGAATATCAGGATAAGAAGATGTCGGATGTAACCAGACCGGTCGGTGCTCCCCCAATTACCTATACCCACAATCAGTTTCTGGGCGATATGGTTCAGTTTGGAATTCCCGGGCTTATTTGTCTGCTGATAATGCTTGCCGGATTAATCTGGAACGCGCTTCGGTCACGGAGTTATCTTCTGCAGCTTTTTATGCTGATTTACCTGTTTTTTATGTTAATCGAAGAGCCCTTGTACGCTCAGGAAGGGATTACCCGGTTTATGGCTTTCCTGTGTTTTTTTGTTCATATCAGCGAATGCGATAAACCGGTGAGAGTTCACCGCTTAAGGAATTTGTTTTCGAAAGGTAAGCCGGCGTAGCTGATTGTATTTTTTCTTAAATTTGTCATAATCACGCAGAAACTGTATCGGATTCTCAATCAGTTTGTCATAAACTTCTTTGTGGTTGGCGTAAATCTGTTTCTGAGTTGCTGCAATTTTATCCTGATGATTGTCGGTAAACGAATCGGTGTGTTTCCGGTAGAAAAAATATTCCTTATCAATAAAATACACTTCACCGCCTTTTTCGAGCAGACTTATCCAGAGATCCCAGTCTTCGCTGGTAATAATATTTGGATCATAACCGCCAGCGTTGTCAAAATCTGTCCGCCGGAAGACAGCTGTATTGTGAATACAGTTTTTCAGTAATAACTGTCTGAAATTGTAAGCCGGTAATTTCCATTTCCCTTTTTTATCTCCGAAAAATACTCCGCTGCAGTAAACGAGTTTCACCGAAGGATTATTCTCGAGTATTTCTACGGCTTCAGCCATGTATTCGGGTGCTATCAGGTCATCGGAATCCAGCGGAAGAATATATTTACCCGAAGAATGAGCTACTGCATTGTTTTTGGTTACAGGAATGGGTGATTTTGGCTGGTGGAAGTATTTTATGCGGCTGTCGATCCGAGCCATTTCCTTGATTATCATTGCCGAGTTATCGGTCGAATCATCGTCCATCACGATGCATTCCCAGTTCTTATAGTTGCATTTCTGAAGACACTCCAGTGTCTCCCGGATATATTTCTCCCGGTTGTGGATGGGCGTGATTACCGATATTTTAGGTTCTGAGTGCATAAGAAGTTTTTAAATTTTTACTCAATCCTGTACGATTGTTTTTTAGCGAAATACCTATTGCAGAATATATTTTTTAAAGTTCGTAAGTCAAAGATACTCATTTAACGATGATAGATACCTGCATTTTTTATTTTATTTACAGGCAGATTTCTGGAAATATGTTTTCGGTATTTATAAACAATTGGATGAAATATATTTCCAAATACAGTCCATGGGAGTGGGTAATAAGGATTTCTACCTGAATATAACTGCTTTAGCCGAATAATCACAGCATGAAATATGTTTTTTGGTTGAATAAATTTTTCACGGGGATGCTTAGCCGGATGTTTCTTCAATGATTCCATATTAGTATCCAGCAGCGATAAAAAAGCCGTATATATTTCGGCAGTCATCGGGGTATTTCCTCTTGATATCCAGGCCGGTACAGCTACCAACTCTTTCCAGTAATCGGGCATATATCTGTTGTGCTCATCGTACACCCTGGCTGCTCCTTTCTGGTTTTCGGGCCGGCCAATTAAATAAATATCCGGATTTTCGAATTCATTCCAACAATCCCGGAAAGAAACTTCGGTAGCCTTTATGTCATGCCAGGCACCTCCGTAAAAGTGCATTAAATAAGCTCTGATGTAATCCGAACGATGTACAACGCTAAGATATGAATATGCTTCATGAAGTGGAAATTCCGGTTTAATAAATGCCGACAGATTATCTTTGGTAATCAAACAAACAGGCACTTGTATGTTTTTTTGTAAATATTCAAAGCTCAGAAGCCTGTTGGCATTCATTGGGGCTCCTTCCCAGTAGCACCAGACCACAAAAGGAACATTATGTTGATATGTAAGCTCCGAAGGATTATTGACACATTCCATAGTTTAAATTTACTATATATCTAAGTTCAGGTACTGAAATATCAGAGGTATAATCTTGTGAATGGTTTATAGACCAACTGCAGAAAAAAAATTTTCTGATTGATGTGTATATATTTAATTTTTAAATTTTCAGATTTAATCTTATCGATATAAAACGTGATTGTCGATTTTATTTCTTTAGCAGAGAAACCTCTTTTTATCATTTTAATAAATAAATAATTGATCATCTTCTCTTCAGATTTCAGAATTTCTTCAGCTGTATATTTGTTTTTATCATAGATTGGTAAATACTTATCCCATTTACCAAACACTTGTATTAAGTTCTCAAAATATCTTTTATTTCTAAATCCTTTGGAATAATGCTCTATTAATACATCAAAAACTACATAATTCTGAAATCCTGCAAAAGCAGACTGAAGACAAATATCTAAATCATAGCCGTGAAAACCTTTCAGTTTTTCATCGAAGGCTATTTTTGAGAATATATCGCGGTTTGCACCCAAAAACACACCATCCAGCAGAATTACTTCCTGTTTATCATCATTATGCTCTATAGGAAGTCGAATATGCTCTGAGTGTTTTCCTGACTGAATTATATTTATATATTTTTCCTGAGATGACGACCATGATGAAGGAACAGAGAGTACGGTGTTACTTCCTGCTACTCCTATTAGTCCTGTAGTTGAATTATTTAAATGTGATTTTATTATATTTCCCCAGTTTTTTGTTTGAAAATTCACATCTTCATGCACAAAACATAAAAAAGGATATTTACTTTGGGCAATTCCTTTGTTGTATGCCGAAAATATGGAATATTCATTGCGCGAATTATTAATACAAACAATTTCATACGGAACTCCAATCGTATCATCAATGTTACGTGCTAATGATTCGGACAATTTTCCGTGTTTCGAACAAATAATAACAGAAATCATGGAGTTGTTTTTATTGTTTATCTAATCCGTTTTTACAAACAAATTCATTTATCTCTTGTTTTTCCCTGCACAAATTCAAATTATAGTCCTGATTATAACCTTCAGGATGACTCAAATGATATTGCACCGCCAGATTACGCATTGAGACGAGCTGAAATCCGGCTGCTTTCAAGCGCCACGCCAGATCGTAGTCCTCACCAACTGCAGGCAACTTATAGTCTTCATCAAACCCGTTGATGGCATAGATTGCTTCTTTGCTGAATGACATATTGCATCCGACAAGTTTATCATTTTTGCGGTTTCGGGGAATAATTCTCAGTACACTTTCAGGAGAAATGAATATTCCTTCTTCAATAAATTTTATTTTTCCTTTACCGAAAAACATTTTTCGGAGTAGTATTTGCTGCAAATTCCTGATATTATCACTGTTGCCGAGTATGTAATCTGTCATGTAATCGTCCAGTTTTACCCGTTTGCCGGCCAGTATTTTGTTTGCTTCGGCGTGATGCAAATGCATCTCAATAAAGCGGGGATGCAGTACACAATCGCCATCGATAAAAATCAGCCAGTCAGCTTCCGAGGCTCTGATGGCACTGTTCAAACAGTGATTTTTTCGCCAGCCTTCGTCCTTTCTTGTGATGTGCTTATAAGGCATCTCAAACGGATACCCGGCAATGAACTCTTTCATTTCAGGGCTTTCTCCATCCTCTGAAATGATGATTTCGAAGTCTTTCTCGGTCTGAAAATGAAGTGAATCGAGTACCGGCTTCAAAAACCGGACATTTTTATAAACAGATATGATTAATGATGCTTTCATTCGTTATTTTTCGAGAATTATCAAAAAACTTTTCAGGGTACAACCTGATATTTGCTGCTCGTAATATCCCAGACAGGATTTATTGCTGTCAGATATTGTTTGACGGTACATGTCGCGGGCTTTGGATGTTTTAATTCCGTTACCGGGAATGTGATATCGTTTTTCGGTAAATTCGGTAATCTTTATTTTCTCTGCAACTGATGGAAACAGCTTCGTAATCTGATTATTCCTGATTGATATTTCTTCATTCGAAAGGTAAACGGCATTTTCATAAACAGAGTATTCCGGATTGACAAAAATATTCTCGGGCAGAAAAATATGCCGGATGATGTTCATTTTTCGGGAATGAGTGCGCTGATAATGCAATTTTCCTTTCAGTTCGCGGTAGAAAAAAGCTTTATGGCGGATATTTAGCGTATCAATAAGTTCCTTCTTAAGATTTCGGGTTTTAACTCGTTTTGATCCGCTTCGAATTCTGTAATTAAGTCCATTGATGGGTAATCGTACAAATTCACCGCCTGTTTTGAACAACGAAATCCAGAAATCCCAGTCTTCTCTTCCCGTTATTTCTTCGCAATAACCACCAGTTTTCTCCCAGTCAGATTTTCGGTACATGGAGCAAACATCGATTATATTTCTCCGAGCCAGTAAGTTGTAGCTGAATGGTGGAAGGGTTATTTTCCAGCACTTTTACAGCTTCTTCGATGTAATTGTTTGAAATAGTATCATCCGAATCAACAGGCAGGATATATTTCCCGTGCGATAATCCGATCGCATGATTTCTGGCAACTGATGCACCAGCGTTAGGTTGTTCAAAGCATCGGATACGAGCGTATGATCACCTCAAAATTCGGATAAGTCGATTTCAATACAGCTTCGAGGGTTTCAGCCAGGTATAATTCGGAATTGTAGACTGGTATAATGACCGAAACCAGTGGAAAATTTTCCGGTTCTGATGCCTTTTTTATATCGTTAGCAGGTTGTATATTTACCATTTCAGATTTTGTCTAATCCTTTCGTGTACTTTTGCCAAATAGTTTTTGAAACCCATCGAGGTGGATTTGTGGGAAATAAAGATATCGTACCAGGTCTTTTGTGCATCCAGATTTATAAAATCATACGCGTTCAGTAATTGGTTGGTAATCAGTGTGCAGCAAAAACTCAGTCGTTTTTTGGTTTCAACAGTACCTTCCCGGAAGTTCTGTGCAAAAAGATACGGGAAATTAATTTTTCCGGTTTCATCCGTTGTTACAGCAGCTATAAGCCCAGGATTTTTCAATTTTCCGGATTGGAGTATCAACTGCCGGATGGTGTTGTTTTTTATCACTACATCCGATTCAACAATCACCAAATTCGCGTTGTCGTCTATCGCTTTTTTCTGAGCCAATTGCAACACAAGCCGGTAATTGGGCGATGGATGCGAAGTTATATCTTTCAGATTGACTAATTCAAA
>JAFNAU010000226.1 GCA_017860335.1 Bacteroidota bacterium | reverse complement strand
GCATCTTTCAGCAGCTTTTCCAATTCGGGCCAGATTTCACTGTGGCGTTTTTCGTATTCGGCTTCGAAGCCGGATTTCAAAAACATTTTAAATGCTTCTCTTTTCATGGTTTTATTTTTTTGGGTTTTATTTAATGTATTTATTCAGTGTCAGTTCAGGCACATTTTGTATTCCCTCAATTAATGATTTACAATTAAGCATGGCTCCTTCATACGAGGTATGAACACGGTCTTTATAAAGCTCATTGGTTTTTTCCTGTCCGAGCGACTCACATTTGCGGGCTACAATATCGTTCATATCAATAAAGTAAACACCTTCCTGTTCAGCCACTTCTTTCGACCAACCACCGTATGTATCACTGTTTCGGAGCATTTTTCCTCCTTCCCAGGAATTACCCGGCGTATGCGACAGCACAACTGGTACAGCACCAATTGCTTTAGCCTGGCGGATATAAATTCTGAGGTAATGTCCGAAAGTGAACACTTCTTCAGGTCCACCGGTTCTTTCCATGATAACTGTTTCGGAATTCTCCCCGGTTCCTTTCAGCGATGCACGTGCACGTCCGGTATTGAGTGGTCCGCCGTCATTATGTCCAAACTGGATAAAAACAATATCACCTTTTTTTATACCGGGCAATACTTTATCCCACAATCCTTCGGTATAGAAAGTGCGGCTGCTCCGTCCTCCCAGTGCATGATTTTCGACCGATATGCGGGTTGTATCCAGAAATTGTTGAAAAAAACTCCCCCAGCCCCACTGGCCTCCGTCACCTTTCCCGCGACCGTTCTTAGCTGTCGAATCGCCAATGACAAAAACAACCGGTGCATCTTTATTCTTCCGCGTGCTGCCCGAAACAATTTCGTCCGGTCGCGACTGGTCATTAATACTAAAAATTGGCGTTGAAGTAGTTTGATCGTTGCTGTAAAACTGTATGGTATTATCATTCATCTTCGGATGCTGTTTTTCCAGCAAGTTGATAATTTCTGCACCTGCCATAATCACAGTTCCATAACCGTGTGCCGCATAAGGACTTACCGGGCGATAACAGTAGAATGCAGGATCAAATGCCATGCCTGTACCCACACAGGTTCCTTCAACCTGACCCTGTGCATTAATTTTTGTGGAAACGGCATTCCAGCCCAAAAGAGCAGCCGATCCGTATGCGGTAGCATCAAGCCATCCTTTATTGATAGCGTGAGCGATACAATACACATAAATAGCTGTTGCAGAAGTTTCGGGATAAGAATCATTTCTATCGAGCAACTGATGCCAGAATCCATCACCAGACTGGAGTGGAAGCAATCCGCTGATATGCGATTTAAAAAGTTCCAGCACTTTATCTTTTTGAGGATGGCTTTCAGGAAGTGCATCCAACGCTTCGGTCAATGCGAGTAAAGCCCATCCGTTTGCTCTTGCCCAGAAAAAAGAAGGATGCTCTTTCATCGATTCGACCCATCCGTGACGAAACAAACCTTTTTCAGCGACAAACATTTTTTCGGAAAAAGAATTAATCTGTTTTACGGCTTCATCAGAATATTTATTTTCGCCGGTCAGTTTTCCCATTTGCACCAGCGCTGGAATGCTCATATACATATCATCAAGCCAGATTGTATTAAGTTGCGGTCGCTTGCGGGCAAAAGTTCCATCGTAAAGCCGGTATTCCTGATACATGATAAAGTTCATATAATTATCAATCAGAGGTCTAAGTTTCAGGTCAGGATTCCGGCGGGTTGCTTTAATCATGGCCGCACAAACAGCACCGGCATCGTCGAGAGCCTTCGGATTTACTATCTGACGGATCTGTGAGTCGATATTACTACCGTAATCAGTATATAATTTCCTGAAATAGGGATAATTTTCAGCTAAGAAACTGAAACGTTGATTCACATAGTTTTCGTATCGTTTGTCACCGGTAATTTCGGCAGTTGCGAGCATGGCAGCATAGGTAACTCCCCATTCGTAACTACCCAGCCGGAAATCACCTCTTTTGATTTGAGTTTCGAAATTGAAATCTACGTTGCTTAACACTTCTTTGCCTGTGGATTTGTTTTCCAGCACAGCGGGAGTAACACCTTCGAGGTAGGTGAGTATCCTGTCGAGGTCAGTTTTTACTACATTCTTTTCAGGTATCCGGTATGGAGTTTTATAATCGGGCTGAAGTAAATGAAGGGGTGTATTCGAATCGTTCTTGACTGCACTCCGTTTTTGTTGTCCGATAGCAGGAAGGACTGACAATAAAGCACAAAATATCAGTCCGTGATAAAATATTAGTTGTTTTTTCATGTTATTCGTTACTGTAAAAGATCGTCCATAAAATTACTACTTTTATCTATTTCAGACAATTACAGAGCATTACTTTTATCAATTATCATAGTATTTTTATCAATTAATAGCATCCTGCAACTAAAGCAGGCTGAACAGAAAAAATTATCCGTGCTTTCAATCATTAAATTACAGTGAAACAATACAGTTATAAAACAATTTTGCTCTGCTGAATTCATCAGCAGAGCAAAACTTTTACCAATCTAAGAGTGATTTTACAGCATATTTAGCGAACACTAGTAACCGTAATTCTGATATGCTTTTTTAGCTTCGTCGGTCAGCGGTTTATTGTCCTTATCGGTCAATAAGTCGAGGTACGCCTGTGGCCATGGTTTGAAAGTATGCATTCTGTTCAGGGCTCCTTTTCCCTTACCTAACGCACCAAGGGTGGTTGAGATATCATCTTTCGGGAAGGGGAAATCGGCGGTTCCGGTAGAACTTTGAGGTGCACCCAACATATCGCGGTCACGAATTCGCTCGTACAGTATCCCTGCATTGTGCAAATCTTCAACATTAATCAATTCAAATGCAAACTCACGTGCTCTTTCGTTATAAATAAAGTGAATAAACTGTTTTTCGACAGATGTCGCTTCGACCGGGTAGTTTTCAAGTTTTGATTTTGCACTTCCAGGCTGCCATTCCGAACCATCTACTTTTATCTTTTCGTAAGCATCTACTTTCACGGCATAAGGTGCCGCTTTTTCATCTGCAGGAATTGAAAGACGGCCGGTTATAACTGCCGGTTCGAGATTGACAAGAATGTCGGGACGTTTTTCACCTGCATGATACGCGGCTCTTTTACGCAATACATTGATATCGTTTATTGCAGCCGGATAATTTCCTTTTCTTCCGTATGCTTCTGCTCTTACTAAGTAAGTTTCAGGAAGACGGAACAACGGAATGTCGATGGAGCCCGAGCCGTTCGGATCGGTACCTTTACCACGATAAATATCCACCCATTTTCTGGGTCCCATATACCACTGCGACACAGCCAGTCCACGATCCAATCCGAATGGTTCCCCTTTGTCACCACTGATTCTGTACATCAGCTTTCGTCCTGCCGTATTGGTCACAACCGGGTTTTTCGGGTCAATCATTGCTCCGGGTTTAGGTGTTCCGATATACTATCGAACGTTGCTGATATTTAATTTTACTGGTTGTATTAACAACAGCAGCAGCATCCGAAGCTGATTTCAGGTAATTATTGTAATAGTATGCCGTCGGTTTATCCCATGGTTTGCCACCTTTAAGTGTAGCATCAGTAGCAATATAATCGGTCAGATATGTTTTGTAATACCTGGAGTCGTTGGCACGGTCGGTAAACATATCAAATCCCCAGTCGGAAGGACCTGCTGTGGCATACGGGCGTCCGTAATCGAGTGTACGCGGGGTAATCACGTGCATATTTGGTGTCGTTCAGCCAAAGTGAAGCATAATCGGGCGATAATCCGCCATAGGCATTATTAACCTGCTGAGAAACAATATTGATTGCGATGGTAGAATAGTGAATAGCTGAGTCAAGATCAGAAGTAACTGTTCCTTTATAAAGAGCTTTCAGAGTTGGTTCAGAGCTGTTTTGAAATTCGGCAGCCTGCGCCCGGTTGAGATACATTTTCGCAAGCAGGTGAGCAGCTGCTGGTTTGGTGATACGTCCTAATTCTGTTGAAGTTTCAGGCAGAATTTCGACGGCTTCACGCATATCCGCGATAATCTGTTTATAAATTACCTCCATTTTTTCTTTCTCAAATGCAAAATTGTCGGGCATTCCTGAGAAACTTTTCAGCATGAGCGGAGCATCGCCCAGCACGTTGGTAATTAAATAGTAAGAGTATGAACGCAGGAAGAGCATTTCACCTTTTCTTGCAATAATCTTTTTTTGGTTAGCTTCACTCAGATTTGCATAGTTTTCAAAAAAGATATTGCATCTGTTTACTTCGGGATATACACCTTCAGAAAAGCCTCCGCTTACCTGACCAATCAATGAATTTACCATCGGAGCAATACGCGTACCAGTTAATTGTGGTCCCCATCCGTCAGGATTATAACCACCCATAGCAATACGGTCGGCAAGTGACCAGGTAAACACTTCGACATCAGAACCAATTCCGAATAAATAGTTGCCCTGATTGTAATCCGACTTAAATCTCAATATCTGATAACTTCCTTTTGCTAAGTTTTCAAGACCTTCTACTGTTTTGTAGTAATCCTGTGTGAGGGTTGTAACCGGTTTTTCTTGCAGGAAATCATCGGTACAAGAAAAAAACATCAGCATCACAACCATTAGTATTGAACTATATTTTTTCATATCTTTATTTGTTATTTTTTTTGAATTAATTATAAACCTGCTCTGATACCGATAACAAAGTTTGTCATCATTATTGTATTGTTATTAGTTCCACCAACAGGATCACCAACACTATTCGCACCTGTCCATCCGGTAGCATCGTCCGGGTTAATTCCGGCTTTAACCACTTTACCTCCAAACATGAATGGATTCAGCACCTGTCCGAATAATTGCAGATTTTTCAAATAAAGATTTTTAATCAGATTATCTGAAAAATTATAGGCCAGCGATATATTTCTTACAGCTACAAATGATCCGTCGTTGATATAAGAAGCACGGGTAACATCATCGTTAGTAGTTGCCGAAGTCAGTTGCGGGTATTCGGCTCCAGTATTGGTAGCAGACCAGAATTCGCTCAGGTCGGCTTTTCTGCCGTAACCGACAAAGGTTCCGCCCTTTGATCCGGCTGGTATGAGCGAAGAGAAATATTTCTGACCCAAACGGGCGTAGAGGAAGAAGCTCATTTCCCAGTTTCTGTAAGTGAGTGTGTTGGTTAAACCCATTACAAATTTTGGTCTGTTGGTACCAACGATAACTTTGTCGTCATCTGATAATTTGTAGTCGGGTGTTCCCTGCTCAACAACCTTATATTGACCGGGCTGGAAATTATAGTTGTTAGCTTTCCATTTGGCTATTTCAGCGAGGTCTTCGGGTGTATTCTGCCACATTCCGTCAATTTTATAGGTACGGAAAACCTGCAACGGATATCCGATGAACCAGCCGTTACCTTTCATATCCACTTCGCCGTTAACCAGTTCCACGATTTCTTCTTTATTGGTTGAAAGATTGAAATCTGTTGTCCATGAGAAATTTTTCTTTACAATATTACGAGTCGTCAGTGTTAATTCAACACCCTTATTTCTCATTCGTCCAATGTTATCATTAATATTCGGATAACCGGTAACAGGTGGTATATCTCTTGACATGATAATATCATAGGTATTTGACATATAAGCTTCAATAGTACCAAATATTCTTCTGTTCAGGAAACCAAAATCAAGTCCGATATTTGACTGAGCAGTTTTTTCCCATCCAAGACCGGGGTTCGGCATATTGTAAGGAAGCATACCAATGGCTGGAGTAGTACCAAATACATAATTGTAACGAACCAGCGGACCACTGGTAGTGTAAGCAGATACAGACGAGTTACCGGTCACACCGTATCCGAAACGTAGTTTCATTTCGTCAATCCAGTTGATTGATTTCATAAATCCTTCTTCCTGCATTTTCCAGGCAAGTGCAAACGATGGGAAAAAGTCGTATTTATGACCTTCGGCAAGCACTGAAGCGCCGTCGTAACGGAGAGACGCTGTCAACAGGTATCTTTCCAGTAAATTGTAGTTAACCCTGCCCATATAGGACACCATCGAATTTTCGGTGAAGCCGGAACCGTAATCATCGGGCTTGCCATTAAGGTTTGCAGCCAGATTATACCACCTGGAAGTGTCGTATAATATTTTTGATGATTCGATGTATGAACTTTCGGTTCGGGAATACTGTGCAGACTGCATAAGTGTAGCACTCAGGTCGTGTATGCC
>JAFNAU010000225.1 GCA_017860335.1 Bacteroidota bacterium | reverse complement strand
GACATCAATATGGTACGCAAAGGGATTGGTACTGACGTTCGCATCGGCAGTAAATTTTTGTATGCCGGTTCGGGTTATGGCGGATCGTGCTTCCCCAAGGATGTGCAGGCGCTTATCCGGACAGCTGAGGAAAGCGGTTATGAACTCAAACTGCTCAAAGCCGTTGAAGAAGTCAACAATACGCAGAAAGAAGTACTTTATCGTAAACTGGTAAAACGCTGGGGACACGACCTGAGCGGAAAAACCGTGGCAATATGGGGACTGGCGTTCAAACCGAATACCGATGATATCCGTCAGGCACCCGCGTTTGACATTATCCGGAAACTATTGCTGGCAGGCGCTACTGTTCGCTGCTTTGACCCGATTGCCATTCCTGCCTCTAAATCTTACCTGGAATATCTTGAAAAGGATAAAAACGCAGCTGAGAAACCCGACTATTCAAAAGTTTATTTTGCCAATGATATTTATGATGCCACTTTTGATGCTGACGCCCTGCTTCTGGTTACCGAATGGAAAGAATTCAGGATGCCCAGTTGGAATGTGGTTAAAAAATCGTTGAAAAATCCGCTGGTACTTGACGGCAGAAATATCTACGATAAAACTGAGATGAAAGAACTCGGCTTTGAATATGAATGTATAGGATAAAAAGCCGAAGGATCTATCCTCAATGAAATAAAACAGAAAAACAGAAAAGGATTGCAGTAATTGCAATCCTTTTCTGTTTTATAATCTCTGTAATATACGGATATTATTTCTTTACCAGTAACTTGTTTACTTGTTAACCCTATACTTCTGATTTCCATTTTTCAGAAAATCAACGATCTGCTGAGCGGCAGCAATACCGGCGTTCACATTGGCTTCGGCAGTCTGAGCGCCCATTTTCTTGGCGGTTGCAAAGTAACGGTCACCAACTTTTGCCTTAAATTCAGCATCAGTATCCGGAGTAACATCGGTTACATATTTGAATTTCGGATTATCGATCATATGCTGGAGCAAATCGGCTTCGTGCACCACCTCTTTACGGGCTGTATTAACCAGTACGGCATCTTTTGGCATTAACTCCAGCAATTCTTTATTAATAACCTGTTTTGTTTCGGGAGTTAATGGTATATGTACAGAAACCATATCGCAACTTTGATAAAGTGTTTTAACCGAACAGGTAGGATTAACACCTTCAGCCTTGATATCCTCGGGACGACAAAAAGCATCGTAAGCTGAAACTTCCATTCCAAATCCTTTGGCAATGCGGGCAACATTCCGGCCTACATTTCCATAGGCGTGAATGCCAAGCTTTTTACCCATCAGTTCAGTACCGGAAGTCCCGTTATAAAAGTTGCGAACAGCATAAACCAGAAGTCCGAAAACAAGTTCGGCCACAGCATTTGAATTCTGACCGGGAGTATTCATGACACATACTCCGGCGCGGGTAGCTGCTTCCAGATCCACATTGTCGTAACCGGCACCGGCACGAACTACAATTTTCAGTTTTTTGCCGGCTTTAATGACTTCCTCATCCACAATATCGCTGCGGATAATCACCGCGTCGGCATCGGCAATGGCATCCAGTAACTGCTGTTTTTCGGTGTATTTTTCGAGCAGAGCCAGTTCGTAACCAACTCCTTCTATCTCGTTGCGAATGCCATCCACAGCTACTTTGGCAAATGGTTTATCGGTTGCAATAAGTACTTTCATTGTAATAAGTTATTATGCGTTTAACTGTTCGAATTCCTTCATGCAAGCTACCAGTGCTTCGACTGCTTCCAGGGAACATGCATTATAAATGGAAGCTCTGAAACCGCCAACAGAACGGTGACCTTTAATACCCACCATTCCTCTTTCCTTGGCAAAGTTCATGAAGTCAGCTTCTTTATCTTTATACTCTTCAGCCATCACGAAACATACATTCATAATCGAACGGTCTTCTTTAACAGCTGTACCTACGAACATTTTGTTGCGGTCAATTTCATCATACAACAGATTGGCTTTCTGAAGATTTATTTTATACATAGCTTCCAAGCCTCCAAGATCTTTCACCCATTTGAGTGTTTCATGCATAACGAAGATGGAGAATACCGGTGGAGTATTAAACATGGAGTTATCTTTGGGCGTTTCGCCGATGTGTGTCCGGTAGTCCACCATAGTTTGGAGTTTTCTGTCCATTTTGCCGAGTAAATCCTTGCGTACAATAACGAATGCAACACCGGCCGGACCAACATTTTTCTGAGCGCCACCGTAAATCAGCGCATATTTGCTGACATCGACCGGACGCGACATGATATCAGACGACATATCGGCAACCAAAGGAATTGGGCTGTCCATATCTTCATGAATTTCCGTTCCGTAAATGGTATTGTTGGTGGTGATGTGGAAATAATCGGCATCCGTAGGGATGTTGTAACCTTTTGGTATGTAGGTATAATTTTTATCTTCGGAAGATGCAACCACCTCAACTTCGCCATAAAATTTTGCTTCTTTGATGGCTTTCTTTGCCCATACGCCCGTTTGCAGATAAGCTGCTTTTTTGCTTAAGAGATTTGCCGGTACGTAGAAGAACTGTGTGGATGCGCCACCTCCCAGAAACAAGACTGCATACTCTTCGGGAATGTTAAGCAATTCTCTCCAGAGTTGTTCTGTTTCAGCCATAATCCGTTCCCATCCCGGTGTACGGTGAGATATTTCAAGAAGACCAATTCCTGTATTATCAAAATCGCGAATAGCTTCAATAGCCGATTCAATAGCCGGTTTGGGCAAAACACATGGTCCTGCATTAAAATTATACTTTTTCATACGGTAATAATTTGTTTTTAAAGGTCGTATGGAACTCGCCCCAATGCCGGAGCTGGTTTCATATATTTTCGATTTTTAATGAATTTATGTTCTGAAGAAGTGACAAATTTACGTATTTTTTCCATAACTTTTGAAGATAAAACAGAATATTTAGGCAAAAATCCGGTTTTTACATAAACATACACAGCAATTTCATTTTGAAGAAACAAAAAGCAGAAATCTTACCGAATTCTGCTTTTCTCTGTCAATTTATTTTGTTTGTTGATTGATAAATTTCAACATCTCATTGAGCGCGATCGGCGAGACTGTTTGTTCTATTACTGCATATTCCGATGGCGAACCGGTTGTGCATTCCTGAAATAAATGATTCAGCTCGAGCAATTCAATAGCTATCAGTCTTTTATTCCCGCTTTCACCGAATGCTTTGCGGATGACAGCCAGATTTTCTGCTGGAAGAACCTGTAAGTCTTTAGAGCCGTTGAGTGCCAGTGTCGGACATTTCACTTTCTTAAGTGTTGGGTATGGATCATACTTTATAAAATACTGCATCCAAGGTGATGATAGCTGAACGGTATATGCCTTTGCCTTCATATCCAGTTGTTCTTGTGTCGCATTTTCGCCAAGGGTGGGATCATCTTTCAGGGTGGTCAGCAAGTAGTCATTCAGATCTGTTTTGAGTTTTGCCGTATCATTCGATTGTAGCACCAGACCGTATGCACCAGAATTTATCTTTAGAACTTTAGCAAGTTCGGTATCACTCATACCTGAGGCTTTGGCTATTGCAACGGTCTGTAATTCGAGCAATTCTTTCCCGCGCAATCCCGGACCGGCAAGCAGCACGATAAATGCCACTTTTGGGTTGCGGGCAGCTACCATCGGTGCAA
>JAFNAU010000050.1 GCA_017860335.1 Bacteroidota bacterium | reverse complement strand
GTATGGTCCAAAGCGGCAGAACTGGGTTTCAGTGATTATTTTGTGGGCAAACCGGGCGGAGCAATTACCGATGATCATCTATACGTTAACCAACTGGCAGGAATTCCGGCAATTGACATCATTCAGTACGATCAGTACAGCATGACAGGATTTGGCAAGTACTGGCATACGGTGAACGACACTATGGAAAATATCAATCCCGTAACACTGAAAGTAGTGGGAACCACCTTACTGCATGTGATATTTAACGAAAAACCATAACACGCTCATGGATAAGACTAATATACGGTATAAAAGAGTTGCCGTAAAAATTGGCAGCAATGTACTCACCCGTCCGGACGGTACCCTTGACATTACACGTATGTCAGCCCTGGTTGACCAGATATCAGTTTTGCATAAACTGGGTGTGCAAATTGTGCTTATATCTTCAGGTGCAGTGGCATCGGGCAGAAGCGTGATGGGATTTTCGAAAAAAATGGATATCGTCGAACAGCGACAACTATTTTCTACAGTCGGACAGGCAAAGTTAATCAACCATTACTGGGAACTTTTTCGCGAACACGGAATTGTTGTCGGTCAGGTACTGACCACAAAAACTAATTTTGAAGGGCGGTCGCAATATCTGAACCAGCGGAACTGCCTCCGCATAATGTTGGAAAACAGAGTAATACCGATTGTGAATGAGAATGATGCTGTTTCGGTATCCGAACTCATGTTTACCGACAATGATGAACTCTCCGGCCTGATAGCATCCATGCTCGGAACAAAAGCTTTGATTATTCTGAGTAACATCGACGGCATTTACAACGGCTCTCCTTCCAATCCGAAATCAACCGTTATCAGAAAAATCAGGAAAGGCGAGGATATATCTGACTTTATTCAGACTTCCAAATCGACACTGGGTCGCGGGGGAATGCAGACGAAAACGTCCATTGCGCGTAAAATAGCCGATGAAGGGATAGAAGTTCTTATTGCAAACGGCAAACGCGAGAATATCCTGATTGATTTGCTCGATAAGCAAAAAGACACAGTCTGTACGATTTTTGAAGCATCAGCAACAGATGTTTCGAGCGTAAAAAAATGGATTGCACACAGCGACGGATTTGCCAAGGGTGAAATTCACATTAATGAGAATGCAGAAAAAGCCCTTTCGGGTCCAAAAGCCACCAGCCTGCTGCCGGTAGGTGTCACCCAAATTACAGGAACGTTTGAAAAAGATGATATTGTGAAAATTGTGAGCTCAAACGGAAAAATAATCGGAGTTGGAAAAGTACAGTACAATAATGAAAAAGCCCGACAACTTATCGGCAAAAAAAATCAGAAACCGCTGATACATTACGATTATCTGTATATCGAAGATTAGCGGCTGAAAAGCGGATTGTTTTTTATTATTCCGTTTCTGATTTCTTTTTTGAGGCCTTCCTCCACTTTATCGGATATCCAGACTTTGCCGAATGCGCCAAATCCGATAATGTATTTTTGCCCATTGAAGGTGAAAACGGTTGTGGAACAGACAAGATAGTTGTTGGCCGAAATACAGTCATCAAGCAAACTGTCTATATACTTGTTCCCGATATCAAATCCCAGATCCGTCAGCAGATTTTTCTTTAGACCAAAATCATCCATCGTATTTTCGACTATTTCGCCTAGTTTAATCCTTGCAGCTTCGTGATGCTGCTGTTCGTCGGGGTTAGTCACCCAGGCAGCCAGAACCAAAGCGATAACAGTTAAAATGAAGAAGTAAGTTGTTTTTCTCATTAAATATCATTCGTTATATGTTTGCCTTCTGAATTCGGCAACCGTAATGGCGGTTGCAATGCCCACGTTCAACGATTCGGAGGCAACTGTTCCCGGTGCAAAACAGGGAATTTGCACTCGTTCAGTCACCAGTTTCTCCACTTCGGCCGAAATCCCCTGACCTTCATTGCCCATCACTATCAGCCCATTTCTTTGCAGTTTTTTATCGTAAATATTGTCTCCGTCCATAAAAGTGCCATAAACGGGTATTTTTCCTTCCAGTTCACGTAAAAAAATCGGCAGATCAACATAGTGTACTTTCACATTTGCAATAGCACCCATGGTTGCCTGGATGGTTTTGGGATTGAACACATCGGCCGAATGCACGGAACAAAATACATGTTCGATGCCGAACCAGTCTGCTAAACGGATGATTGTTCCCAGATTTCCGGGATCCTGAATATCGTCAAGTGCCAGGCTCAGCTTGCTGCAGATTTCCTTTTCATCCCAGCGGTGAGCGGGTTTTTCGAAAACAGCCAAAACACCCTGCGGTGACTTCTGAAAAGTTATTTTCTTATATTCATCGGTGGTAATTTGTTCATTTTCGGCTGTAAAACGGGAAAAACGTTCATTATCAAAACCATCGGTACATACAGCCAGATACCGGCAGCGAAGATGCGGCAGTAAATCCGAAACAAGTTTTACTCCTTCGGCAACAAACAGATTTTGTTCATCCCTGTTCTTCTTCATTTCCAGTGAACGGATCCATTTTATCTTCGATTTTGACAACATAACTCAGGCAATATATTAGTTCAATTAATTCTTACAGTCTTATTTTGCATTACAAAACTAATAAAGAAAACGAGAATAAAGCTTATATTTGCAAAAGTTTTTGAGTATGACTGAAATTGCTCAGTATATAATATGAAATTTTCAAAAGGTTCATTGCCTCATATACTTGTGTTTGTACTTGGATTGCTTGCCGTGGCATGTAATCCAACCAAATATGTGCCTGACAATGAACATTTGCTGAATAATGTAAAAATAGAAACTGACAACAAAACCATCCCGAAAGAAGACATCAGTACTTACCTCCGGCAAACGCCTAACAACGAGATATTTGGTGTTTTCAAAATGCAACTGGGCATTTATAACCTCGCGGGCGCTGACACCAGCAAATGGATAAACCGGAGATTAAAAAAAATCGGCGAGGAACCTGTTATCTACAATCCATTACTGACAACAATCACCGAAAAGGAAATTACAAAACTATTCAGTAATAAGGGTTATATGGATGTGAAAGTGAACAGTGAGGTAAGTTTTCCGAAAGAAAAACTGGCAGATGTAAAATACTCCATTCAGTCGAATGAACCATATACGCTTAACAGCTATTCGGTAAATATCAATCAGCCTGAGCTTTCGGATATTGCATCAGACACTGCTGCAAGCCTCATTAAAACGGGAAAACTCTTTAACAGCGATGTTTTTGATGAAGAAAGGGACCGGATTACTTCCAAATTCAGAGAACTTGGCTATTATAACTTTACCAAAGATTTACTTCATTATTATGCCGACAGCAGTCTGGTTTCACACAAAATAGATTTGGTGCTGGAAATGAATGAACAGCTGAAAAAATCGGATGAAAGCATAAAAAAGCGTATTTTTCAGCAATATACCATCAACAAAGTGCATTTTTACTGTGAATCGGATAAAACAACCGATGCTGTTAATTTATCGCCGGAACTGGATACACTCGCTCTTGGCGACTACGAACTGGTGTATGAAAACAAACGCAACATTCGTCCGGCTGTGCTGATCGAACATGCGCTCATTGTCCCCGGAAAGCCTTATGGCGACCGTTCGGTTGAACGCACATACAGCTCGCTGAATTCGCTGAGCGCAATCAAATACGTAAACGTAAGTTTCCGCGAAGTTGCAAGCGACAAACTGGATTGCTACATCGTAATCACTCCCAATAAACTCCAAACCATTTCCGCCGATGGTGAAATCACCTATTCGTCCGGTTACTGGGGTTTTGGAGGCAACATAAACTACGGACACCGCAACGCTTTCAAAGGCTCTGAAACCATTTCGGCAAAAGGCAGACTAGCCTACGAATATCAGGGCACCGGACAAAAAGCCATTGAAGTCGGTACAGACCTTGGATTGAAATTTCCAACTTTTCTGCTGCCGTTCTCGAGCCTGGATATGAGGCGAAATATCCGCGCGAATACCGAAATTACAGCTACTTTCAGTTACCGCGACAGGCCGAAAGAATATACCGGAATTGTTACCGGAACCGGTTTTAAGTACAGCTGGAGCGAAAAACTTCAGGTGAAACATAATTTTGATGTGCTGGATATCAGTTACGTGAATTATCCGAAAATTACCGGCGAATATCAGAATTATATCAATTCAAACCCGACATTTGCCTACAACTTCCAGCCGCACCTTATCATGCGAACCGGTTACAGTGGTTCCTACAGTGGTTTCAACGCCGCTCAGCCGTTAAGAAACTATACCACCATGAATTATGGTATCGAAACGGCCGGAAATATTCTTCAGGGATTGAACTCCGTTTTCAACGCGCAGCGTGACACGACCGGTGCCTTCAAAGTTTTTGGTATCCGATATGCACAATATGTTAAAACTGACTTTCAGATAGCCCATCATCATATTTTTGATGAAAGCAACCGGCTGGTTTATCACGCCGGACTGGGAATTGCAGTACCTTACGGAAACGCAGAACGAATGCCATTCGAAAAACGCTTTTTTTCCGGAGGCGCTAACAGTGTGAGAGGCTGGACCGCCTATCAGCTTGGACCCGGAACGTACAGAAGCCGGGGCAATTACGTGGATTACAACACGCAGATGGGTGACATAAAACTTGATCTGAATATGGAGTACCGAACCAAACTTTTCTGGAAACTCGACGGCGCGTTTTTCCTGGATGCCGGAAATGTCTGGACCATACGCGACTACGAGGCTCAGCCCGGTGGTGCTTTTCGTTTTGATAAATTTCTCGGACAACTCGGAATTGCTTACGGAACAGGTATCAGAGCCGATTTTTCTTTCGTTGTATTGCGTGTCGATCTGGGTGTGAAGTTGTTCAATCCCGCATTGGATCGTACCGAACAATGGAGGACAAATATTAAAGCAGAAGATTTTGCATTCAATCTGGCTATCGGCTATCCATTCTGATTAAAAAGTTAAACGTAACAGCACATTCGAATGAGGATATTGATACAACGGGTAAAAAGAGCATCTGTAACGATTGAAAACTTCCTGAAATCTGAAATAAAAACAGGTTTACTTGTATTTGTTGGTATCGAAGATGCCGATGATGAGAAAGACAGTTCCTGGCTGGCTTCCAAACTGGTGAAAATGCGAATTTTTAACGATGAAAAAGGGGTGATGAACCTGCCTGTAACAGAGGTTGACGGCGAGATAATGATTGTCAGTCAGTTTACCCTTCACGCACAAACTCAGAAAGGCAACAGACCATCGTACATTAAAGCTGCCCGTCCCGAAAAAGCAATACCCTTGTATGAGCATTTTTGCAATGAAGTGGAACAACTATTGAGAAAACCGGTGAAAACAGGCGAATTCGGAGCAGACATGCAGGTGGAACTGATCAACGACGGACCTGTAACTATCTGGATTGATAGTAAATCGTCCGATTAGCTCATTTAAGCGGAAAATTATTGACACTTTTTCAACTAACATTTTGACAAATAACATATTGATTTTCTGATTATATAAGTATATTTCTTATTTTTGACAAACAAAAAAGGAGGATAATTATGATAAAGCACATTCCGAATACGATAACTTGTCTCAACCTGTTTTCAGGTTGTGTTGGTGTATGGTTTGCCTTCAACGGGAATTATGAGGGTGTAGCCCTTGCGGTTATTTTTTCCGCTGTTTTCGATTTTCTGGATGGCATGGCAGCAAGGCTGCTTAGGGCCTATTCCCCCATGGGAAAAGAACTGGATTCCCTGGCCGATGTCATCAGTTTCGGACTGTTGCCGGGAGCCCTGGTTTTTCATATGCTTTCGCCCGATTTCTCCCATAAATATGCCTTTCTGGGATTTCTGCTAACCATTTTTTCAGCATTACGACTCGCGAAATTCAATATTGACGAACGCCAAACCTCTTCCTTTATCGGGTTGCCGGTACCGGCAAATGCCATTTTCTGGGCAGGAATTTCACTCGCCTGGTCCGAATGGCTCATTGCAAATCCATATATCTTACTGGGAATCACAGTGTTTTTCTCCTATTTGCTCGTCGCCGAAATCCCCATGTTCTCGCTCAAATTCAAAAATCTCAGTTGGCAAGACAATAAAATACAATTTATATTTTTGGGGGGAAGTGTCCTGCTAATCGCTTTCCTGTGGAAAAAAGCCATTTCTCCGCTTATTTTGTGGTATATACTTTTGTCAGTTATCGTTAATTTCATTCAGGCGAAAAAGGCGGAAAATTAAGCATGTCAATACAAATTTCACATATTTCCAGGTCGTTCGGCGATCAGCAGGTACTCAAAGATATCAGTTTCAGGATTGATGCCGGAGAAGTTGTGGGTTTTCTGGGTCCAAACGGTGCCGGGAAAACCACCACCATGAAGATTCTGGCCGGAGCGCTCGACTACCAAATCGGGAATGCTACCGTTTGCGGCATGGAAGTTGCTGATAATCCGCTTGAGACGAAGAAAAATATCGGTTATCTGCCAGAGCAAAATCCTCTGTACACGGATATGTATGTGAAAGAATATCTGCTTTTTGTGGCTGAAACCTATTACATTGGTAAAGAAAAATACAAACGGGTTGACGAGCTGATTGATCTGGTGGGACTGCGACCGGAATTCAGCAAAAAAATCGGACAACTTTCGAAAGGATACCGGCAGCGCGTGGGTCTGGCTCAGGCATTAATCCACAATCCCAAAGTGCTGATACTCGATGAACCAACTACCGGGCTGGATCCAAATCAGCTGGTTGAAATACGTAATCTGATTAAAGAAATCGGGAAAAACCGGACTGTACTCTTCAGCACGCATATCTTGCAGGAAATTGAAGCCGTTTGCAACCGGGTGATAATTATCAACAAGGGTGAAATAGTCGCCGATTATACAGATGTAAAGGAAATAACCGGATTTATGGGCAACGATTTTCATGTGGAAGTAGAATTTTCGGTACCTTTTTCCGAAAAGGAATTTGGATTGATTAAAGACATAAAATCGATTGAGACTAAAGATTACAAAACATACAGGATAATAGCCGAAAATGATATCCGGGAACAGCTGTTCGATCTGGCCGTTAAATCCGGGAAGAAGTTAATAATGCTAAAGCTGCTTGAGAAAAAAATGGAGGAAGTATTCAGAGAACTGACAAAATAGCTATGGAAGACCAATTTGACATACGAAACAATAAAAACACCGAAAAGGAATTTGAGAATGCTTTGCGTCCGCTGAGTTTTTCCGATTTCAAAGGTCAGAATAAAATTGTGGAAAACCTGCGTATATTTGTTCAGGCTGCCCGTATGCGTACCGAATCGCTGGATCATGTATTGCTGCACGGACCTCCCGGATTGGGCAAAACGACCCTTTCGAACATAATTGCCAACGAGCTGAGTGTGGGTTTTAAAATCACTTCGGGACCGGTGCTCGACAAACCGGGTGACCTGGCAGGACTGCTCACCAGCCTGGAATCAAACGATGTGCTTTTTATCGATGAAATCCATCGTTTGAGCCCCATAGTAGAGGAATATCTTTATTCGGCAATGGAAGATTACCGTATCGATATTATGATTGATAAAGGTCCGAGCGCCCGCTCCATTCAGCTGGAGCTGAATCCCTTTACACTCATCGGTGCGACGACACGCAGCGGCCTTCTGACCAGTCCGTTACGAGCGCGGTTTGGCATCAACTGTCATTTTGAATACTACGACACACAGGTCATCACCGGCATCATCGAACGCTCGGCAAGATTGCTGAACGTGCAGATTGACCACAAAGCTGCTCAGGAAATTGCAGGACGAAGCCGCGGAACTCCCCGTATTGCCAATGCATTGCTCAGACGGGTACGAGATTTCGCACAGGTAAAAGGAAACGGAACAATTGATCCGGAAATAGCCGATTACGCGCTCGAAGCGCTGAATATCGACAAGTACGGACTGGACGAAATTGACAACAAAATACTCATTACTATAATAGATAAATTTCAGGGCGGACCCGTCGGACTGACCACGATTGCCACTGCACTCAGCGAAGACCCCGGCACACTTGAAGAAGTCTATGAACCTTTCCTAATTAAAGAAGGTTTTCTGAAACGCACGCCACGCGGACGCGAAGTTACCGAACTGGCTTACAAACACCTGGGTAAAGTGAAATTCGGCGGAGATATGGGAACATTATTTTAATTTTTAATACTATCAACAACATGGATGAACTGGTAAACATCAGAACTTTCAGTCAGTCAGCTGATTTTGAAATGGTAAAAGCCTACCTTGAGTCAATGGGTATCGAATGTTTCGGAAGAGATGAGATCATCAACCGCGCCTATCTTGCCAATGTAAACGGAGGCGTAAAACTTGATGTGCATGCCTCGCAGGCCGAAGAAGCTATTCGTCTCTTAATTGAAGGCGGATACCTGAAACCGGAAGATTTCGAACCAACGCCTGAATTTAAATTTGTTGACAAAATTCTGAGTAAATTCAGAAAAAAGTAGTTTGAATATACTTAATACATAAAAGAGCCTATCAATTTATGGCAAAAGAAATGAAATCGCTGGCGAAGGACACCGTAATTTATGGCGGTACTAATATTGCTGCAAAATTTGTAAGTTGGATGCTTGTGGTACTTTATACTTACACGCTGCCAAATCCTGCAGAATATGGTGTTGTTACCCATTTATATGCATGGACTTCTATATTAATTGTTGCCTTAACTTATGGAATGGAAACCGGTTTTTTCCGTTTTGCAAATAAAGATACGGCAAATGCTAAAAAAGTGTATGGTAATACACTGATTTCCATAGGTTTCACAAGTTTACTTTTTGCAATTATCATTATTATATTTCAACATCCTATAGCTAATACATTAGGTTACAGAAATCATCCGGAATATATCTGGATGCTTGGATTAAGTGTGGCGATGGATGCTTTTTCGTGTATTCCATTCGTTTATCTGCGTTTTATTAAACGTCCGTATGTGTTTGCGGGAATGAAGTTGTTATATGTTGGCCTGAGTGTAGTATTGAATGTATTCTTTTTGGTACTTTGTCCCTTTTTAATGAAAATAGCTCCTTCTTCAATTTCCTGGTTCTATCGTCCTGATTATGGAGTAGGTTATATTTTTATTTCAAATATTATTTCAACAACCCTTCAAACGCTGATATTATCCAAATATATTTTTGAAGCTGAATTTAAATTTGATAGTAAATTATTAAAGCAAATGCTGAAATATTCCTATCCCTTGTTGTTTTTGGGTATAGCAGGTATTGCCAATCAAAATTTAGACAAAATGATATTTCCTTTTCTGCAAGTAGGATCAAAAGGAGGAAACGATTTGGGTATTTATGGTGCAGTCAGTAAGTTGGCGTTGGTTATAATGATGTTTACTCAGGCTTTTCGATTTGCTTATGAACCCTTCGTATTTGCTAAACACAAAGATGAGAACAGTTCACAAACATACAGTGAAGCAATGAAATACTTCGTTATACTTTCATTTTTAATTTTTTTGGGAATGGTTTTATATATGGACATAATAAAATATCTTGTACCAAGTGAATATTGGGTGGGATTAAAAGTTGTTCCAATTATTCTCTTTTCGTTTATTTTTCAGGGAATATATTTTAATCTTTCTATTTGGTATAATGTCGGATATCTTGTTGTGATGCTCTTGTCATATTTCTTTGGACAGAAATTTATGCCGATAAATTATAACTTAAAGAAACTTGGTACTTATTTAGCACTAACGCTTGTGTTGTTTGGCATAAGTACTTTTATCGAAACACGTTATTTGATCGTAAATTTAGCTCTGAAAACTGTGCTTATGGCTGTGTTTATCGTTTTCTTTATTAAAAGAGATTTACCTCTCAAAGATATACCTGTACTGAACAGGTTTTTGAAAAAACAAGCATGAACATACATATCATAACACCTGTAAAAAACTCATTCGGAACTACCATCAGGACAATTGAAAGCATTGTCGGTTCTGAAGGTTATTCCGACCTGAAATACACAATTTACAATGATTTCAGCGACGAAGAAACTACTTTCCTTTTGCAGGAAGCATCTTCACGATTTGGATTTGAATTAGTCAATCTGAAAGATATAACTTCGCATCCATCGCCCAATTACCGGCTTGTGTTGCAATTG
>JAFNAU010000049.1 GCA_017860335.1 Bacteroidota bacterium | reverse complement strand
ATTCGGGTTATATATCCGGTTGTAGTTACCCCACAGCCCAAAGTTCCATTCCAGTAAAATTCCTTTCGGTTCAATAACCTGATAATAAAACCAGGCTTCGGTATTGGAGAGGTTATTGCGTTCCAGGTATCCCAAATCGTTCGGATTAAACTTATCGGAGTATAAATTTTCTGCTGCGCCATACAGCCAGTTTCCTTTATTCTTTTCAAACCTCAGCGTACTGTAAAAACCCGTTTCGCTGGTTTCGTTACCACGGACACTGACACCCGCTTTTCCTTTCAGCGCATATGTTTTAGTTTTATCCCTGAACTGGAATTCAGTAGCAGTCACATTGGCATGAAACGGATTACCCGCCATCAGCACATTGGTATTAATAAGACTGATATATGAATTATTTTTCAACGATTTATCAACCACCGCCACGTTATAGTTGGTAAACGGTTGTACTTGCACTTCGTGTGTACTTCCCGTTTCGGTATTTTTCAGGGTGGCTTCGGAAGGCAGCGACATGGCATTGAGCACACCTATCCCCCACCCGTTTTGCGTTCGTCCGGATACTTTCGTTGCGTTCACGAGTTGAGTTTCTGAAGGATTGTAGTCAACGACTTCACCATCATTCAAATAACCCGATGCGGAAAACTTTGGCGCTGCCCCAATCCGGCGCGAATAAAATATTCCACCCCGCTGAAAAAGTTCGGTACCTTCGGTAAAAAACTGTCTCTTTTCGTCATAGTAAAGCTCATAGGGCGAAAGATTTAATTGATGATCGTCCGATTGAATTTGTCCAAAATCAGGAATAAGCATCATGTCCAGGGTAAATGCATCATTTAATCCATATTTCAGGTCTAATCCTCCCTTGTATAAAAATCCGGATGAAGCATCTTTTGATTTTGGCTGAAAATAGGTGGCGAGATACGGGCTGAGCGATAACCTGGCAGGCGGTTTGATATTGCTGATGCCGGTAAGTTCCCCCTCCTGATGAATAAAACCGGAGACTTTGCGGTCAATAAAGTTCCAGGAATTGTTGGAGTTGTGACGCTTAATATTTCTAAACATATTTAATCCCCAATTGTTTTTAGCATTTTTTGAAAAACGGATCGCAGAATAAGGAATTTTCATCTCTACTGTCCATCCGTCAGCATTAATCTGCGTTTTACTTTCCCAAACAGCATTCCAGTTAGAATCTTCAATATCTTCGTCACTTTTAGTAGCTTTTATATCTACCTGTACACCCGCTGGAGTGATAAAAAAGCCAAAAGCCAGCTGTCCCTGATTATATGGATCGATATATACACCGAAATAATCGGACATACCTGTATTATCCCGTTCGGTCAGATAGTTGAATATACTGTCGGGATCATCATAGAGTTTAGCACCTACGTAAATCGCAGTCTGGTCATAAAAGAAATATACTTCAGTGGGTTTTACAGAAGGTTTTCCGTTATAAGGTTGTAACTGAACAAAATCTTTAGCAGGCAGAGTATGAGCATAAACCGGTTCGTTCAATTTTCCATCAATAGTCAATGATAAAGAAATCAGATAAGCTTCAACACTTTTTTTTGTTTGTGCTGAAGTTTCCACAATAAAAAAAACAGCCAGAATTATACTATTGCCCGTTTTAGCCTTTCCATAGCTTCTTCAAGTATAGCCCTCGGACATCCGATATTGAGTCGCAGATGGTACTCGCCACCCGGTCCGAAAGTAGTTCCTTTGTTCAGACCAAGTCCGGCTTCGTTGATGATAAAATTTTGAATCTGACTGGTGTTCATGCCCATACCGGAACAGTCAAGCCAGATAAGAAACGAAGCCTGAGGGATCATCGGTTTTATCTGCGGAACATTGTTTTTCAGAAAATCAACCACAAATTCCACATTTCCCTGAATATAGTTCACCATCTCATTCAGCCATTCGGTTCCGTTTTCGTAAGCTGCCTTAGCGGCGATATAGGCAAATATATTACCGTTGGCCAGCTCGGAGTTTTCCAGAAAATCGCTGAATTTCTTTCGTATTTCACGATTAGGAATAATGTAGGATGAACTAACCAACCCGGCCATATTGAATGTTTTACTTGGAGCCATGTAGGTGATGCAGTTTTGTTCGGCAAGTTCAGAAACGGCAGCAAACGGGGTATGAACATTTCCGGGCAATGCCATATCCGAATGTATTTCGTCCGACACAACAAGAATACCGTGTTTATGGCAAATCTGAGCCAGCCGGGTTAGGGTATTAGCATCCCATGCGCGTCCTCCTGGATTGTGGGGATTACACAGGATAAACAGACGTGTTTTCCCGGTGATTTTCCGTTCCAGATCCTCAAAATCCATTTCAAATCGTCCATCCACTTCTTTCAAAGGATTGAAGACCAGTTGCCGGCCATTTTTAGAGGGAACATTGATAAAGGGCGGATAAACCGGTGGTTGAATGATTATTTCGTCGTCGATGCGGGTGAATGCGTTTACCGCAAATGCCAGACCGGGAACAATACCGGGTAAAAATCCAAGCCAATTACGCTCCAACTTCCACCCGTGACGGGCTTCAATCCACCGGATAATGCTGTCGAAATACTCATCGTCGGGTACCGAATAACCCAGAATAGGATGCTTACATCTTTCGTTAATGGAATCAATAATAAAATCAGGTGTACGGAAATCCATATCTGCCACCCAAAGCGGTATCAGGTCTTCAGTTCCGAACATTTTTTTACATAATTCAATTTTTACTGCACCGGTATTGCGGCGGTCTATAATTTCATCAAAATTGTACTTCATATTGTTTTTCAAAGGCTGTCAGCATAAAACATCAGTGTTCGTGTGAGCATGTCATATGTTTGACGTTGACAGGGATATAAATGTGTCTTGTTTTATACTTTATTAACTACTTCAACAACAAAACGAGCTATCAGGAACCTATCGTTCGAAACATCAGAGCTAATCAAGTATCAATGATTTTCCTATGCAGGCATTTGGCAACGGGATTCCAAGTAAATGTGCCAGTGTGGGAGCAATGTCGGTGGTTTTGCAGTCGGTGCTGATCTTTTGTGGTTTTACTCTGGCACCATACAAATAAAATGGCAGATACACCCTTGGTGTGTTAGCTGTACCGACCACCTGATTTTTATCGTCAACCTCCACCCAACCCGGTAAAAGTGTAATCACAATATCTCCGGCTGTAGTCTTATGATACGAGTTCCGGTATTTGGAGCGAACATCCACCGAATTTCCGGTAAAGTTCACAATCTCATTGATGGGATATGCTGCCTGAATGCCTTCAAATTCCAGGAGGAATTCTGCTGTTCTGCTTTTCACCTCCTCAAAATTGAGTTTTTTTTCTTCAATCCGGTGTTTATTCAAAAAGATATTCTTTCCATAATAACCGCTGATCCATTTTTCCTGTCCGTAAAGAGCCATCAGATAGGTATTAACCAGAGACAACGACCGGTTGGCATTGAAGTAGCCAGCAGGTATGCGGTTGTTGCCCAGTTCCACCGGCGAATGTAAATCTTCTGTCCCTCCGGTAAGAAAAAATACAACTTTGTCGAAGCCTACTCGTGAAGAAATGGATGAAATCAGGTTCTGCAAATCGCGGTCGAGGCGCAGATACATGTCTTCCTGTTCGGCAGTGGTGAGTGAAGATGTGAGCTGACCGGGCACTTTAACTGTGTATTGTATGAGGAGTGCATCCGTATATCTGTCGGCACCGAGGGTCTCCTTTTCGAAAATGGTCTGAGCAAGTTCGGTAACCAGACTGTTAGCTGCCGGTGTATTTCGCAGGATTGATTGTGCCGGGTTCTTGCTCTTTTCTAACGGATTGTATCTGAATGGAACAGACTTGGAACCCTTTATGGTTGGATTAAGATAAGAAGAGATGGAACTGAATGGCACCCAGTCGGTCGAAGCGATGGAGTTAAATTTTCCATTCACATTCATCAGGTCGGCCCAGCGCGAAAGTCCTTTGGTGTAATAGGCTGTAGTCACCCATTTGTTCATACTATCGTCAATCCAGGTTACTCCGGTTGCCATGTGTCCACCCATCATGATGGCATCTTCGGGATTGATGGCAATGCTGTAAACCTGCGACTGCGGACTGGCAAGCAGCAGTTCGTCGGTAATGGTGGAGCTGAGCATCTGGTGAGCTGAGAATTTCTCACGGGTTCCTATGCCCACCTGATTTTCGTCGGACAGAATGGATTTTATTTCTTTATCTTCCCTGTCGAAATAATAATCTCCGGTTACGCCATGATAAAAGGGCACAGTACCCGTAAAAATCGTAGCGACATCAGACGAATTACCGGCAGACACTACAGGATGTTCCATCTGTTCCACCACGGTTCCTTCGGTAATAATCTTCCGGAAACCGCCCGCTGAAAAGTATTTCCACAATTTCTGAATATGACTGTTCTGCATTCCGTCTACTTTTATGCCAATCAACAGTCTTGGCGGTTCTTCCGTTTTTATTTGAGCCTGTGAAACAATACATAAGAAGCTAAAAAGCAGGACTAAATATTTTCGCATTTTTTTGAATGTTCGATGATTAGTTATTATAATTTACAATACCCCTTTTGTACTTGGTAATTCATAATTATAAATATCGCGTCTGACAGCCATTTTAATTGACTTTGCAAATGATTTGAATATGCCTTCCATTTTATGATGCTCATTTTCACCCTTAGCGTTGATGTTGAGGTTCATGCGAGCTGCATCGCTCAGCGATTTGAAGAAGTGAAGAAGCATTTCGGTAGGGAAATCACCGACATATTCTCGTTTGAAATCCGCATCGAACACCAGCCAGGCACGTCCGCCAAAGTCCAGAGCGGTTGAGCACAGACAATCGTCCATCGGGAGTGTAAATCCGTAACGTTCAATTCCCCGTTTGTCGCCCAGAGCTTTCAGCAGTGCTTCACCCAATGCGATGGCTGTATCTTCGATGGTGTGATGTTCGTCCACTTCCAGGTCGCCTTTTACTTTAATTTTAAGATCGGCACCCGAATGTTTACCTATCTGTTCGAGCATATGATCGAAAAAACGCAGACCTGTGCTAATTTCTGATTTACCGGAACCATCCAGGTTTATTTCCACCTCTATATCTGTCTCTTTGGTAGTCCGTTTTATCACGGCTGTGCGTTCGCCGGCAAACAGAAATTCGGTTATACGATTCCAGTCGGTAGTCTGTAATGCGCAAAATTCTGTCAAACCCTTCGCTTGCAGTTCCTCGGTATCATTACTCAGATAAATGGCTTTGCAGCCCAGATTTCGGGCCAGTTCCACATCGGTTGTGCGGTCGCCAATGACATAGGAACCAGCAATGTCATATTCGTCGGTAAAGTAGCCTTTCAGCATGGCTGTACCTGGTTTACGGGTAGGAAGATTATCTTCCGGAAACGATTTGTCGATAAATATTTTATCAAACCAAACTCCTTCGTTGCTAAGCACCCGCATGAATTTGCGCTGCACAGTATCAAAATTGTCTTGCGGATATACTTCGGTACCAAGACCATCCTGATTGGTAACCAATGCCAGTTCAAAATCAAGTTTATGACGGATAAAATACAGGTTTCGGATTACGGCGGGTAAAAAATCAAGCTGCTCGAGAGTATCTACCTGATAAGTTAACGGTGGTTCAGCAATTATTGTTCCATCGCGGTCAATAAACAGAACTTTCTTAGAGAGAATAGTCATGTGTCAGTCAATTGTTATTGGTTTTTATTATGGCAGCCAACATTCCATGTAGGTGAATTAGTTACACTTGAAGTTAACGTCATGACAAAGATACAATATTCCTTTCAGAGAAAAATAGTTTTTAAAAAAATCAAATTTGAAAAATTGAATGTACAGAATGTACACAACAAGTTTTGTTTTTTTCAGCTTAGATCAAAGCTGTTTGGTATCGTGCAGTGATAAGATTTATAATGAAGAATGAAATATCTAAAATGTAAAGAAGGCGTTTAAAAATTAAATTATAGATTGCAAATTTCACCCATAAAACATAACACAATCCACAATAGCTATTGGAGCTATCATGAATTGTATTTAGTTATATTTATTATTTCTTGATAATTTTCTTTTTATAGTTTAATCCGTTGTTTGACAGTTTAACAAAATACATACCCGCAGGAAATTCACTTACAGATACATTTTCGTCCTTTAAAATCTCTTTAT
This sequence comes from Bacteroidota bacterium, assembly GCA_017860335.1. GTDB lineage: Bacteria > Bacteroidota > Bacteroidia > Bacteroidales > Paludibacteraceae > UPXZ01. The sequence goes on along the minus strand of JAFNAU010000049.1, from coordinate 7,874 downwards.
GAAGTAATTCTTTACCATTTATATCCATAAGTATTAGTTCAGTTGCTCCTTCCAAACCATCGATTTTGAATTTATCGACTACCGGGTTTGGATGTATATTTATGCGTTCATCATCTATTCTTGGTACGGCGGTTGTAAATTCTACAATATTTTTAAAATCCTTCCATTGAGAAGCTGCCTGATAAGCAGTTTTAGCACCTACAGGCACATACAAAACACAAGAGGTTTGATTTACTCCATAAAAAACATTATCGGACGAAGTCAAATCAACAGGTATTGATCTATTAACATAAATAGACGTTAAGGCACTACAGGCCCAAAACGCCTCTGTTCCAATAGAAGATACAGAAACAGGAATTGTTACAGTTTTTAAGCTTGTGCAAAAATTAAAAGCATGTTGTCCGATAGAACTAACTGAAGAAGGAATAGTAATGGACGTTAAGCCTGCATATTCAAAAGCATAATTTCCGATAGAAGTAACCGAAGTGGGAATAACAAGTGAGGTTAAACCGATACAACGATAAAAAGCATCATCTCCGATAGTAGTAACTGAGGATGGAATTGAGACTGATGTTAAATCACTGCAGGACGCAAAAGCCATATTTCCGATAGCAGTAACGGGATAAGTAATACTATTATAAGTAACTGAGGCAGGTATTGTTATTGCTCCGGTATATCCTCCAGAGGTAACGCTCACATTGCTACCCGAAATGGTGTAATAGATTCCATCCACAGTAAAATTGGCTGCAATTGTCGATAAGCTAAGAATCGCACAGGAAATAAAAAGTAATAATTTTTTCATACAGACTATTTTTTGTTGGTTATTGTTGGTTATTAAGAGTTTATTCACAACAAAGATACAATATGTTTTGAAAAATATATTAAAATAAAATCAAATTTGAAAAAATGCCAGTATCCAACTGGCTCAATTTTATTTGCAATACGAAAAAAGGAGTTCAACATACTTAAATCAGTATCATGCTAAGAAACCTGCTGCTTGAAAGAAAACATTTTTAAATTCATCATTTACAGCTGTTTGATTGGTATGAGCACCTATTGGAAACGGATTTTCGTGAGTATAAAGAAATGAAAAATCTTCGAGGCTGATACACTTGCGGGTACAATCACTGCCAAGTGCCTGCAATACTCCTTCAAAGGGAATTACGGTATCTTGTTTCAATGAAATGCCCAGGAGTCTGTCGCCCATTTGATTGAAAAAATCTTCTCGTTCAGTTTGATTTCGATCCGGTGAAATCATACTGTAAAACGACCTGAATACCTTATCACGGGCAAGATTCTGCGTGTTTTCAAAATCAGTAAGATAGAATTTATGCAACTTATCAAAAGCTGACTTGTCCATGATGCTGCGCGAAATCCCGACCATGGAACTGAAAATACTTCCTCCGCAAAACATAAAGAGTTTGGTATCCGAGAATATTCCTCCTGGATCAGTCATGAGCATAACTTGCGCTAAAAAGGCTCCAATAGAATAGGCGAAGATATTAATGTCTGTTCCGGCAGTGAAAAGCGGATGTTTCCCCTGCCTGATATTGATACACAACTGTTCCATATCAAAAAAAGTTTGTCGTCCCGAAGTGTAAAACAATAACGGATGCAAACTCATTCGTTCGCTGAGGGCAGCATTTGCAAAACTGATCGAGCGATCGTCGCCGTTTTGTTTACGGCGAAGGTTCATCAGGCTTTGCATAGATCGTGGATTGGACCAGGACTGCGGAGAACGGTTTATATGAAAAGCCAGAGGAAAAAGTATCACGGGTTTACCGGTATGAGAACACAAATATTCTGCCCAGGTAAGGTATTTATTCCAGCTCCGTTCGTTCAGTCCATGCAGTAACAATATTGCTTGATCTGACTTCCGACAGCCACGAGGAACAAAAACAGGATATTCGAATGACTGATTTTCATATATTTTCCCAATGGAAGGAGCCTCAGTCAACGCATCTTCTGTTGGAAAAGATATGGAACTTGTAAAAGGATAAAAACGAATATCAATTGTCACATCCGGCAGACTAATATTTTTTCCCGGAGTAAATACTGCATTCAGTTCGGAATAACGATTGGAATAGGTAATCATATTTTTCAGCATTTATCGCAAAGTAACATTCTCTGAGTTTTATAAACAAAAAAATGGGAAATACACCTGCTTACAGGGACAAAGTACCCGACTGAGGGATAAAAATCAAATTTACGGGGTGAAAAATCATATGGGATCATTCACAATTCATATATTTTGACTTACATTTGCAAAGTTTTATTTTGACATCTACCAGTAATGAATTCAAAAATACCAGCATATCTTTACGAGAAAGGCAATATAATCCGTTTAATTTTATTCACGGCCTTGTTTGCCCTGCTTTTCATAAATATTTTCCAGCCTTTCGGGTCACGCAACTGGTATCCCGAAGTTTCCGATTTCAATTATTTTGTTTTTTCGAGTTTGATTATTCTCACCGGTATGCTGGTGGTGGTTATCAGCCGAATGTTTATGCTGTATTACGCCCGGGCGCACAGTATCAATTTCTGGCAGTTTAGTCTTTGGATACTTTCCGAAATACTCGCCATGTCGCTTTTCTACGCTTTATTCACCAAGTTCATACCCAAAGAGGGAATGAACCGCGATTTTATGGAAATCATACAAAAATGCACCATAAATACTGGATTAGTATTGCTGCTGCCCTACTCCATCTCGTGGCTTTTCTTTTCGTGGAAAGAAAAAAACAGACTTATTGAAAAGTTACAGGTGGAAGAGACTAACGGGGTTCACACAAAATCGATGATTGGATTTCCCGACGAAAAAGGTGAACTCAAAATTTCTGTCATGCTTGAAAATCTTCTTTACATTGATTCGGCCGACAACTATGCAACTATTCACTACCTGAATAAATCAAAATTGTCGCATTACATGATACGCAATACGTTGAAGTGGATGGAAGAAAATCTGACGAAAGAGACACTGCTGGTTCGTTGTCACCGTTCGTATATCGTCAATCTTGACAAGGTGAAAGTGCTTCGCAAAACAAAAAACGGGATTTACCTGGAGCTGGATGCCGAGAACACACCCGATATACCTGTTTCGAAGACTTACTACGAGCGATTCATGAACAAATTCTCCCAATACTCTGTCTGAAATCTCAACTGAGCGAAAACTGTCCTGTATTAAATAATGCGCAAATATTAGCGTTAAATTTTAAAAAGCCTCTTTCCGTCTCCCGCACTACGACATAAATCAACTGAATTCCTGCACGTTAACCTTTTTTGAAATATTATTCTCAGGATATACCAAATTTTCGAATAAAATTAACTAATTTTGCACCCACAAATCAGAAAACAATATTTATATTTTAACACTCTATATTTCAATTAATTACACATTCGATGGATTGGTTAAATTCTTTATTATTTGGTGAAGGTATTGCTCACACCATTTTGATTTACTCCTTTGTAATCTTCACGGGAGTATTGTTAGGAAAAATCAAATTTTGGGGAATCTCTTTGGGTACTACCTTTGTTCTTTTTATGGGTATATTGGTAGGACACCTCGGTTACACCGTCAACCACGAAGTACTTGATTTTCTGAAAGATTTCGGCTTGATACTGTTTATTTACTCTATTGGTTTACAGGTTGGCCCTGGGTTTTTCTCCTCCTTCAAGAAAGGTGGTATGATGCTTAACCTCCTTGCTGCCGGTATCGTGTTGCTGGGAGTTACAGTAGCCGTATCGTTTTATTTCATACTCGATGGCCGGGTGCAAATGCCGATGATTGTAGGTATCATGTCGGGTGCCATTACCAACACTCCGGGACTTGGTGCTGCTCAGGAAGCATTGCGTCAGGCTCATGATGCCGGGCAAATCACTGAAATTCCGCAAATTGCTTTGGGTTATGCCGTAGCATATCCACTGGGTGTTGTCGGTATTATTACCACTATTATACTTATCCGGTTCATTTTCCGAATCAATCTGGATAATGAGGCTAAAGAACTTGAAACAGAAGATGAATCTTCAATGGTAAAACCGGAGCGCTTTACGTTGCAACTAACCAATCAGGCCATCAGCGGAAAAACCCTGCATCAGGTGAAGAATATGATTAGCCGTAAATTTATCATCTCACGCATGATGAGCGATGGTAAGTATTTAATTCCACAATCTGAAACAATTCTGAAACAAGGAGATATTCTTTTATTCATATCTGCAGCGTTAGACGTGGAGCCTATTACGGCTTTCATTGGCGAGCCAGCCGAAATGGACTGGAAAGCTTCCGAGAAGCATCTGGTATCGCGCCGTATTGTTATTACTCACAGCAAAATTAACGGCAAAACCCTCGGATCTTTGCGTTTACGTTCAATTTACGGTGTAAATATTACCCGTGTAAATCGTTCTGGTATTGACCTGCTTGGTACTACCAATCTGGTACTTCAGGTGGGTGACCGCGTAATGGTAGTTGGTGAACTGGAAGATATCAACAAGGTTGAAAAGTTACTTGGTAACACACTGAAAAGACTGAACGAACCTCCAATTATCACCATTTTTGTGGGTATTTTCCTAGGTATCCTGTTCGGAAGCATACCTTTCTTTGTTCCCGGAATACCGATGCCGGTAAAACTTGGTCTTGCTGGTGGCCCGTTGATTATTGCCATCCTGATTGGTCGCTTCGGTTATAAACTGAAATTGATAACCTACACCACACAGAGCGCTAACCTAATGCTTCGCGAAGTGGGTATCTCGCTATTCCTCGCGAGTGTAGGTTTGGCATCAGGTGGTAAATTTGTAGAAACTGTATTCACTGGCCAGGGATTGCTTTGGGTAGGTATCGGATTTATTATTACCGTGTTACCGCTATTGATTATCGGTATTATCGGACGTAAGTTTGCAAAACTCAACTATTTTACGCTGATAGGTTTGCTGGCCGGAAGTACCACCGACCCACCCGCGCTGGCTTATTCAAGTTCTATTTCAAGCAACGACCAGCCTGCCGTAGCATACTCTACTGTTTATCCGTTGACAATGTTTCTTCGGGTAATTATGGCTCAGTTAATCATACTGGCATTTATTTAATAAGTAATTAAATTAATCCATAAAAAAGAGTTTACCAAATCTGGTAAACTCTTTTTTATGACCGCCCAGCATACCACCCAGCAAATCACCGAGACCACCTGAACTTACATTGTTCTGATTTTTTTGTTTACCGAGATAAGCCATCACTACAGGAGCAAGCATAGAAATAATCGGACCAACTTTGTCAGTGCTGATACCGGTTTTTTGAGCAATTCCATTTTGAACAGCGCCTACATTATTGCCAAATACATGATTCAGTATACCTCCGCCATCCTGAAGAAGATCACCGACATTTCCTGAAAGTATGCCATCCAGATTATCCAGCAGACTTCCATCGTGTTTCGATTCCAGTGCATTATTCAGACTTTCCGCCCCTTCGGGAGTTTGGACATTTTTGTTCAATCCGTCTAAAATAACAGGTACTGCCGTATTCACAGCAGAGGCAGCCTGACTTTCATCCAAGCCAAACTGACCTGCAACACTTTTCACAATTGATTGTCCAATTGGACTGTTCAGTAAATTAGATAAATTCATAAGATTATTTTTATTGATTTATAAATTGAGATGAATGATTATTCGTATTATGCATAGCGTTTATAGAAAGAAAAAGTTTCCCGGAACAGTGTAATTTTTATATAATTATTTCTAAAAAATTAATTTCTTCTATTAGTTTAAGACAAATAAAGTCAGATAGGAAAATTAATTTCCAGCCCCTTATCAGGTTCGGCCAGCAAATTTGTAATAACAAAGTTCACATCACCTCCTGTAACTCCGTTTGCCAGTTTTACCGTAATAGTATATTTACAGTGAGGTTCCAGGGTATAATCTCTGAAATAAATTAAATCAGGATTATGTGAGGTTTTATGCAAATAAAAAGGTACATCGGAATTATTCCGGACTGTTATCCGGTAGTATTTTGTTGTCTTTTCGGTATTCAGTATTTCTATGGACTGGTGAAATATCTCTTTCAGGAATTTCTCCTCACCAATGAGTTTGTCGTTTAGGTAAACCACTGTCCTGCGGTCAATCAGAGCTTCCCGGATTGCTTCAGAAGTACGTTCGCTCGCAAAAACAAGGGTCATGGTGCGGTGTTCACCTTCTTTCAGTGTGAGGGGTTCGTGAACATCGGTGTTGCCGAGCATGGTCAGTTTTTTCTCCATACACCATCGTTGAGCTTCGGGGTAGTACTCAGGTCCGTTAACCACTTCAATTCCCTGCATCAGGCCGGCACTGTAAAGCTCGGTATGTTCCTTAAACCAACGTGTAGTATCCGGTTGCTGTGCATCCCACCCGGGGTGATTCCAAAAGATAAAAGCATTCTGCGTCCTTGCTGCTTTGAATGCATCTATATAAGCAGGCACGTCCAGCGCATTGCAATCTGTCAGAAAAAGTGCATTCGAATGACCCGGAGCCATGGAACGGGTAATTTCCGAACCACGGATAAGTATGATATCTTTCGCTTTAGCTGAAGCTTCGGCTATTTCATACGGACGATTGTGTGATGCCCCGGAAAGATCAGCCTTGTGCGGTCGGTATTCAATGTGATCGGTAATAGCAATGGCATCAAGCCCCTGAGTATAAGCTTCGTTTACTCGAACAGTAGGCCACACAAGTCCGTCGGAAAAGATCGTATGCATGTGAAAATCGCATTTAAGCGTTTTATACCCCAATATATCAGGGATATGAATTTCATTTCTGACCTGAGCAAAAGTACCCGCTGAAATTATTAGCAAAAAAAATAAAATTTGTTTTTTCATTGTATAACTACTTTTTCAAAAATCATATTTCACGAAATTACACATTTTTTCATCAAAAAGGAACAAATACTTTGTTTTTTATTATTCTAACAAAAGAACATTTTCACACATTAGGAAAATATTAATACTTTTGTACACTTTTAAAAAACATAAATAAATAACCATGAATAAAAAAATCATTTTATCTTGTATTGTTTTATTATCCGGCTTATTTGTTACCGCTGAAAATCCTTTATGGATGAGGTATCCGGTTATTTCACCAGATGGCACTCAGATTGCATTTTCGTATCAGGGTGATATTTATAAAGTGGCGGCGGTTGGCGGACAAGCCACGCGACTTACCACCAACGATGCCTACGAAAGTAACCCGATTTGGTCGCCCGACGGACAAAAAATTGCCTTTGTAAGTGATCGTTTCAACTTCAACAAAGATATTTTTGTGATGCCTTTAAGTGGTGGAACAGCCAAAAGACTGACAACACACTCTGCAACAGAAAAACCATACGCTTTTACCTGCGATGGTAAATTTGTTGTTTTTTCATCACATTATCAGGATCCTGTTCAAAGCGCATTATTTCCTACTGCCATGTTGTCCGAACTTTACAAAGTACCGGTTGAAGGCGGACGAATTGAAATGATTCTCGCATCACCGGCTGAAAAAATTAGTTTCAACAAAACGGGCAGCAAATTCCTGTACCAGGATCTGAAAGGATTTGAAAATACCTGGCGCAAGCACCATACATCATCGGTTACCCGTGACATACTGGAATATGACATGAAAACCGGAACAAACAAGAAACTGATTGATCGTCCGGGCGAAGATACCGACCCGGTTTACAGTCCCGACGGCAATTCATTCTTCTTCCTGAGCGAAAAAAGCGGCAGTTATAACATATTCGAAGCGCCAATCAGCAATCCTCAGAATCTGAAACAATTGACCTCATTCAGCGGTAATCCGGTACGTTTCCTCAGTGTTGCAACCAATGGTACCATCTGTTTCGGTTATGACGGTGAAATTTACACCCTTAAAAAAGGTGCTGATAA